>NZ_VIKZ01000044.1:0-4829 GCF_009711985.1 Dolichospermum sp. UHCC 0260
AATTCCACATTTTCGGACACCACTAAATTATGATCGAATTTTGTAACCATTTCCTGTAACTTACACGATGTCTGCTCATTCTTTACCTGAATCTACCAACCTTTGGCATGGTTTAGAAGTTGATAAAGCCTTAGAAATGCTGGATAGTGACGCAAACAGCGGCTTAACCTCCCCAGAAGTTGAACAGCGTCGCCAAAAATATGGACTTAATGAACTCGAAGAACAGGTCGGTCGTAGCCCTTGGCAAATTCTGCTAGATCAGTTTACCAATATCATGTTATTGATGCTGATTGCCGTTGCCCTCATTTCTGGCCTTTTGGATTTGGTGGCTTTGACTGGGGGGACATTAAAACCCGGTGAAGTGCCATTTAAAGACACAATTGCCATTATGGCTATCGTTATCCTCAATGGTATTTTGGGCTATGTGCAAGAAAGCCGGGCTGAAAAAGCTCTAGCAGCCTTGAAAAAACTATCTTCTCCCTCAGTCCGAATCCTCCGTGATGGTAAACTGGCGGATATAGCAGCGAAGGAGCTAGTTCCAGGGGATGTGATGCTGCTGGAAGCTGGGGTGCAAATAGCTGCTGATGGTCGCTTAATAGAACAGTCTAATTTGCAAGTGCGAGAATCGGCTCTCACAGGTGAAGCCGAAGCTGTCAATAAGCAAGCCATTCTTACATTACCAGAAGATGCACCCTTAGGCGATCGCCTCAATTCAGTTTTTCAAGGTACGGAAGTTGTCCAAGGTCGGGCTAAGGTACTGGTAACTCACACCGGAATGCGAACAGAACTAGGCAAAATTGCCGCTATGTTGCAGTCTGTGGACGGTGAACCTACGCCTTTGCAGCAACGCATGACCCAATTGGGTAACGTTCTCGTTACTGGTTCTTTAATTCTTGTAGCCATAGTAGTTGGTGGTGGACTTATTCATGATCTAACTAAAGGAATAGGTTGGAAGAATTTACAAGAACTGGTGGAAGTTTCTTTAAGTATGGCGGTAGCGGTAGTTCCTGAAGGTTTACCTGCGGTAATCACTGTGACTCTGGCTTTGGGAACTCAGCGTATGGTTAAGCATAATGCTTTAATTCGCAAACTCCCAGCGGTAGAAACTCTTGGTTCTGTAACTACTATTTGTTCTGATAAAACCGGAACTCTAACTCAAAATAAAATGGTGGTACAGTCGGTGTACACCAATAATTCTCCCTTTCGCGTCACTGGAGAAGGTTATACTCCCATTGGCGATTTTCAGTTAAATGGTGAAAAAGCCAATTTAGATGAATGTCCAGAAATTTCTGCTTTGCTTGTTTCCTGTGCGGTTTGTAATGATGCTGTTCTGCAACAACAACAAGGAGAATGGGCAATTTTAGGCGACCCGACAGAAGGGGCTTTAGTGACTTTGGCAGGAAAAGCCGGAATTGAACAAGACCAATGGAGTAGTAAATTACCTCGTGTCTCCGAATTTCCCTTTTCCTCGGAACGGAAGCGCATGAGTGTGATTTGTCAATTAGAAGCTGTAGCTACTGGTGATACTTCTTTAACCGCCATTGACCCAGCCATTGCTGGTTTTGTGGAATCTGAACAATATCTGATGTTTACCAAGGGTTCACCAGAATTAACTTTGGAACGGTGTACAAAAATCCATTTAGGTAATCACTCAATTCCTATCAATGACGAACACCGCAGCCAAATTTTGCTAGCTAATGACCAAATGGCGAGTAAAGGTTTGCGGGTGTTAGGTTTTGCCTATAAACCTTTGGCTGAAGTTCCCCCAGATGGTTCTCATGATACATCTGAGGTAGATTTGGTTTGGTTGGGGTTGGTGGGAATGCTAGACGCGCCTCGTCCAGAAGTGAGGGCGGCTGTGCAAGAATGTCGCAAGGCGGGAATCCGTCCGATTATGATTACTGGCGACCATCAATTAACTGCTCAGGCGATCGCTATTGATTTGGGAATTGCCCAAGCAGGTGATAGAGTCCTCACTGGTAAGGAATTACAACTTCTCAGTGACCAGGAATTAGAGGAACAGGTTGACCTAGTGAGTATTTACGCGCGAGTCTCCCCAGAACACAAATTAAGAATTGTCCAAGCCTTACAACGTCGCGGGCGATTTGTAGCTATGACAGGCGATGGGGTAAATGACGCTCCCGCCCTCAAACAGGCTGATATAGGCATTGCCATGGGCATCACAGGTACAGATGTGAGCAAAGAAGCCAGCGACATGATCCTCCTAGATGATAACTTTGCCACCATAGTTGCTGCCACCAAGGAAGGTAGAGTTGTTTATACCAATATTCGCCGCTTTATTAAATACATTTTGGGTAGTAATATTGGGGAAGTTCTCACCATTGCGGCTGCGCCATTGTTGGGATTAGGAGGCGTTCCCTTGAGTCCTTTGCAAATTCTCTGGATGAATTTGGTAACAGACGGTTTACCAGCTTTAGCATTAGCTGTAGAACCCCCTGAACCTGATGTGATGGAACGTCCCCCCTTCAGTCCCCGTGAAAGTATTTTTGCTAGGGGTTTAGGTTCTTACATGATTCGCATTGGGATTGTTTTCGCTGTGATTACAATTATCCTCATGGAATGGGCTTACCATCATTCTCATGCAGCCGGGTATCAAGGAGATGTGGATACTTGGAAGACAATGGTATTTACTTCATTATGCCTAGCGCAAATGGGTCATGCGATCGCTATTCGTTCTAATAATAGACTTACCATCGAAATGAATCCTTTTTCTAATCCTTTTGTCTTGGGGTCAGTCATTGTCACCACGATTTTGCAATTGATGTTAATTTATGTTCCACCCCTGCAAAGTTTCTTTGGTACTCATCCACTCAGTTTAGAAGAATTAGCAATTTGTATCGGTTTTAGTGCTTTAATGTTTGTCTGGATTGAAGGGGAAAAAATATTCTTCCGCTTAATGGGCAAAAAAACTGTTTAATTGGTAAATTGTCAGAATCAGGACTTGCAAATTAACAGGATGTAATTTCATGATCTTTGGATTTTTTTATCCTGATTCTGATATTTATTACCAATTATTCATCAATATGTATCTAAAAATCAACTTCGACGAGATAAGAAAACCCTTTGGGTGCGTTGACAATTCTAGTATTAATTAGGAGATAGCTATCATGGGTGAATCCAAACGGAGAAAACAGCAAGATCCCAACTACGGGAAAGTTAAAAATCCTGTCAGAAATCTGATGAAAGTTTTTTGCCCGTTTTTTGAGGATTACGATAATTTATCTCATCTCGATGGTGATAGTATATCATTGATGATCGCTAAGGAAGGGTACAAAGAAACGGGTTTGAAAGGCATAATTGTCACAGGATATCTCGCTGAACATTTATTAAAAGACTATCCTCCTGAATCTGAATTAGTCAAAGCTTTCAAACAACATGGAAATATTTATGTTACTTCCACATTAGCCCTAGCGTATTTGGAAAATGATATAAACAAAGAGGAAAATCTGAGGAATTTTGATACATACGACCCATTAAATGACTTTATATGTATGAAAAGCGATTCTAAAAAATACCAAGTAAGTTTGGTGACAGGATCTTAAAAAAAATTTTCTCATCTCCCGAAAAATCCCCAAAATATCCCCGACTTCTGAAAATAATTTTCTCATCTCAAGAATAACTTATTATAAAAGTCGGGGATTTTGAATCTTCAGCTATTATGTACTTAAAAACTCTACACCTCAAACAATTTCGGAATTACCAAAACCAAAAAGTTGAATTTACCGCTGCTAAAACAATTTTAGTTGGTAATAATGCTCAAGGAAAATCGAACTTGTTAGAGGCTGTGGAGTTATTGGCAACATTGCGATCGCACCGCATGGCACGCGATCGTGATTTAATTAAGGAAGGTGAATCTACAGCCCAAATTCATGCCACCCTAGACCGGATTCATAGCCATAGTGATTTAACTCTCACCCTCCGTCGTCATTCTCGTCGCAGCGTGGCTATAAATGGCGTTACAGTCCCCAGACAAATGGATTTTCTGGGGGTTCTCAATGCGGTGGAGTTTTCAAGTTTGGATTTAGAATTGGTGCGTGGTAGTCCTGAAATTCGTCGCAACTGGCTAGATACGCTCTTGATTCAATTAGAACCAGTTTATGCCCACATTTTGCACCAATATCACCAAGTTTTACGCCAACGCAATGCTTTTTTAAAACGTTATGTAAATACACCAGAAAAATCTCTACAATCAGAATTAGCTATCTGGAATGCACAATTAGTAACTGCGGGGACAAGGGTAATCATCAGAAGAGATAGAGCTATTAAAAGATTATCTCCTATCGCTTCTGCCTGGCACGCTAGTATTAGTGGAGCATCTGAAATTCTGGAAATTAATTATGCTGCTAATATTCCCTTAGAAAAAACTTCTCCTCAAGAATTACAAGGGGCTTTTTTTGCTAAACTACAACAAAGAGCCGTTGCAGAATTACATCGAGGGATAACTTTAGTTGGACCCCACCGCGATGAAGTAGAATTAATTATTAATCAAACTCCCGCTCGTCAATATGGTTCTCAAGGTCAGCAAAGAACATTAGTTTTAGCTTTAAAATTAGCAGAATTACAATTAATTGAAGAAGTTATTAATGAACCACCATTACTATTATTAGATGATGTTTTAGCCGAATTAGATCCATCTCGCCAAAATCAATTACTTGATGCTATTCAAGACCGATTTCAAACCTTAATTACTACCACTCATTTGAGCGCTTTTGATGTTCAATGGTTGAAATCTTCCCAGGTTTTATATGTAAATGCAGGGAAAATAGATAATTGACAATTGGGTAATCTTCTTCTTCCTTCTGATTAAC
>NZ_VIKZ01000044.1:5054-37304 GCF_009711985.1 Dolichospermum sp. UHCC 0260
AACTAAAACTTTTCCAGTCTTTTAAAAATGTGTAGAATAATTACAGTTAAAATAGCACCCATTAATCCTAATTGCCATAAACCGCACCCAGCAGCAATTCCCAAAGCAGCGGATACCCAAATTGCAGCAGCAGAAGTTAATCCGTGAATTTCTGGTGATTTTGATGTTTGGGAAGATTCACGTAAAATTTCCCCAGCCCCCAAAAACCCTACTCCAGCAGCAATACCTTGAACTACACGACTAAGGGAATCAGCACTAAGTTGTGTACCACCTGTTTGGATAGTGATGAGAGTAAATACGGCTGAACCCAAACTTACTAACATATGGGTTCTTAAACCTGCCGGTTTATTTTTTAGTTGTCGTTCTAAGCCAATTATAGCCCCAATAAACAAGGCAAAACATAAACGAAGTCCAGTGTTTAGCCAGTCACTACCGGCAATATAATAAGGATTGATCAATTTTTTTCGGTGGTAAATAATTTAATAAATGAAATCGGGGCATTGTTCGGACTAATTGGTAATATAGTAACAAAAAGTATGTAATAAATATTATTTAATAAATTGAGTGGATAAACTCTATTGGCTTGACCAAATTAAACTACAAGACCGCGCTAAAGTTGGCGTGCAGGCGTTCGATTTAAGCAAAATCAAACAACAGGGTTATCCTGTTCTTCCTGGTTTTGTGGTAGAGGCAGATGTTTTACGGCAATTCCTGGAAACTCTCAACAGTTCAGAGTCGTTAATCGCTGATTTACCCCATTCTTCGCTACATTTAGATGTACATAATTGGCGACAACTGCAACAGGTAGCCGGACGCTTACGTCAGGAAATTATCTCAGCGACTGTGCCACCTCATTGGGTGAGGACAATTTTTCAAGCTGCGCGACAATGGCAAAGAAGCAGTTTAATTTTGCGTCCCAGTTTGGCAATATCAAATAACCAAGAAATGAAAAATGTATCTGGGTTATTAGAACCAGTATTTTGCCCTTGTGAAGAAGAGGAAATAGGTGAAGCTTTAAAACAGCTTTGGAGTCAGTTATTCCGAGCCAGAAGTTTACTATATTGGCATAGTGCGGGGATTAGTTTGCCCAGCATTAATTTAGGGGTGTTAGTGCAACCAGTTGACAATGCGATCGCTTCTGGTGTAATCAATACTAAATCATCGGCATGGGATATTGAAGCTACTTGGGGTTTAGGACTAGCAATTACCAACGGTGAAGTATTACCAGATGTTTACTACATAGAACCAAAAACCGGCGCAGTCGTAGAAAGACAATTGGGTAATAAAATGTTGGCGTATCGTCTTCATCATGGTAATGCTTTTACAGATGAACAACTGCAACCAACATTAGATACTGATTTTTTATTAGCTTATATTTTAGAAGAATCCCAACAACAAGAATATGCTTTGCCAGAAGAATTTTTGCAAGAATTAATTACTGTCAGTAATCAAATAGTCAGTGAATTGGGGGCAACTTTAACAATGAAATGGACAGTTGCCAAAGAATCTTTAGCCACAAAACTCTATATTACAGAAGTCACTGTTCCCCAATCTGTAAATAAGAGTGTGCAATTTATTCAAGGCATTGGGGCAGCCAGAGGGAGAATTATTGCTAATGCCCATATTTTTAGTTCATCACAAAAAGCAATCCAAGTTCCTCAAGGTGTAATTCTCATCGCCCCAGTGATTACTCCTGATTGTTTGCCCTTACTACAAGGAGTTGCGGGGATTATTACAGAACAAGGAGGATTAACTAGCCACGGGGCGATTTTAGCCAGGGAGTTGGGTATTCCTGCGGTGGTGAGTGCCACAGGTGCAACCACTCTTTTACAAGCAGGTGAAAAGTTATTATTAGATGGTAATAAGGGTGAAATATATCGTTTCACAGAAGATAAAGAAAACTTTCCTAGTGAGGAGATAGAAGAATTAATCAAAGAGGAAAAAATTGTCAATTATCAGCCGATAAATTTACCAATAATTGCCACTAAGTTACTCGTAAATTTGAGTCAAGGACGATTAATTGAACAAGTAAAATGTTTACCTGTAGATGGGTTAGGATTATTACGTTCAGAATTGATGATGTTAAATATTCTGGAGGGAGAACATCCTCAAGAATGGTTAATAGCTGGAAGAAAAGCGGAATTATTAGAGTTATTATCTGAGCAGATTAAGCAATTTGCTCGCGCTTTTTCACCCAGACCTATTTTTTATCGCTCTTTAGATTACCTACCCCATGATTTATTATTATCACAGTCATCAATTTATAGTGAGCGAAATCGAACTATTCTTGGTGACAGGGGTGTTTTCAGCTATATGCAAAATCCGGCGGTTTTTGAATTGGAATTGCAAGCTTTAGCGATAGTTCAAGCGTCTGGTTATAGAAATATTAATTTGCTATTACCTTTTGTCCGCAGTGTTGAAGAATTTATATTTTGTCGTCAAAAAGTTGAGCAATTTGGGTTAACACAAATATCCCAGTTTCAATTATGGATCATGGCAGAAGTTCCTAGTATTTTATTTCTATTACCTGAATATATTAAAGCTGGTGTGGCAGGTATTTCTATTGGCACAAATGATTTAACTCAACTACTATTAGGAATAGATAGGGAACAGGGAAAATTAGGGAGAATATTTGATGAAAGTCATCCAGCAGTAATGGGGGCAATATCTCAATTAATTAAAATGTCTCAAGCTGGAGGTATTCCCTGTTCTATTTGTGGTCAAGCCCCGGTGCTTTATCCAGAAATGATTGATAAATTAATAGAATGGGGGATTAGTTCTATTTCTGTAGAACCGGAAGCGGTGGAAAGGACTTATCAAGCGATTTCTCGTGCTGAACAAAGATTAATTTTAGCAGCAGCACGACGACAACTTAGCAACTTAAAAAATTAATATCGGCAAATAGCCGCTACTTTCACTCCGCTAGGCATTGCTTCTGGTTCAAGAGTATAAACTTTACCACCATTTAAGATGGTGTGAATTACCGCAAAATCTAACATATCTTCATCATCTGGTGCTGGTTCTGGATGTAATTCAACTGTAGCAGTTGGTAAATCAAATTTACCCCATATATGTTGTTTTAGAGGCACAAACAAAGTATCAACTCTTTGATAATATGCAGCCGGAATAATTGCTTTGATATCATTGGCAATTTTGTTACTTTCTTCCCCAGATAGTTGCAGATAAACAGCCATTAGATCTTCATATTCCTGTTGAAATAAAGGGTTAACAATTTCCCAAGCTGCATGATTTAATTCTTGCATTTTGAGGATTTCTGCATTGCCAGTAATCCCTGTTTCTGCTAAATATGGATAAGTATTAGCTTGTCGGTAAATTGGTAATAAATATTCTACTCCTGCTAATATTAAAGGTGCTTTTTCACCTCGCAATTTTTTATGTAATGCACTATCAACAGCATAACAAAATTGCAAAATATCTTCTTCATGTTTCTCCCGATCTGGATTACCCTGTCCATGCACAGAACCAGGGTGTTGAGCCGCAGAAGTTGCACCTCTAGCGATACCAATTCTATGCTGTACGCCTTTTTGAAATTCATCTTCTAAGAGAGTTTCATCCAAACTATGAGGCATATTTTCTACTTCTACTTCATTAATTTGGTAGCGCGTGCCTGAGTAAAGTTTGACATTCTTTTGACTTAAAGCCAAAATGTAGAATTTTCCATCATTATTAATCAGATTTAATAAGGGTTTGATATGAAAATTCTTGCCAACAACCACTAATTGGGGAAAAGAAATTGGTAAACAATAGTAACGAAATAGATTGGGGGAAATAAAAATTACTAATCCCTGATTTTGAATTTCCCAAAAATCAGTGTTGTCTAATTCCATCGCTGGTTTGAGCAAATTTACAGTCTCAGCATGGCGTAATCCTGTTTCATCTAAGCGGTTTTCAGCTTCTCGAATTAAATTTTTAAACCGAATCGGATTTTGTCGCGTCTCTCCTCCTAGTTTTTCCATAGGTAGATACAGAGAAACGCATGGATACTCAGGATTTTGGACTAAATTTTTGAGTTCATCAAGAGAAAATATAGTCATAGATTTCATCCCTGTCGAGGATAATTACAGAATCTAGTAGTCTGTCAAATTTATTTTGACGGGTTTTTGGTAGTGCGGGCATCTTGCCCGCGTGAGCGAGACGCTCATACTACAGTGAGCGAGACGCTCACACTACATTGAGCGAGAGGCTCACACTACATTGAGCGAGAGGCTCACACTACAGTGAGCGAGACGCTCACACTACAGTCCATCATTTTTATCTTGACAAACTACTAGATTCCATTCAACTCTTGATGTGGAAATTCTGCATCTTGCTTTTGACAAGAAATTAACTGCTTTCTATTCCTTTTTATAGATATACAGCAATTCGTATTTGATTTGTGATAGCGTAGCGTGCCGTAGATATACATTGCCAGAGTCAGATCCCCGACTTCTCTAAGAAGTCGGGGATCTGATATTCAAGTGGGTTATAAATGGGTGTAGAAAGAATTATTGCGGTTTGAGAATACTGGGAATTGTAGCGAGGATGCGTGTGACAATTTCTTCTGGTGTTTCGGTCGCGCTCATAGTAATATGTAAGTCAGCTTGGGAGTACATTGGTTGACGTTGTTCCCAAAGCGATGTCAATTTACTTTCGATATCGGCATCTTGTAAAAGTGGTCTGGTATTGTCTTCCGCTAACCGCTGTAAGATTATTCCTATTGGTGCATCTAACCAAATTATCAACCCATGATGGAGATAACTCCAATTCTGCTGCTGCATGGGAACACCCCCACCCGTAGATATAATCAACTTAGTATAAGCACAAACTTGAGCTAAAACATCACTCTCTAATTGCCGAAACTCCGCTTCACCATTTTCGGCAAATATTTCATTAATAGATTTACCTGCGGCTTTGATTATGACTTCATCTGTATCTACAAATCTATAACCAATTTCTGCGGCTAATAACTTTCCTAACGTTGTTTTCCCAACTCCCATCATGCCAATTAAATAGAGGTTGACTCCTTTTAATATATCAATCATCAGTATTTTTCTCCTGTAAAATTATTAATTATTATTAAAGCTTAAATTAGCGTTTTTGTGGTTTATTTTCGTTGTCATCCTCAAAATCATCATCTTCAAAAAAATCCCAGTCATCATCATCTGTAACTTGAGTTTTGCCTGATTCTTGGTAAGGAGGAATAATTACCCGATAATCAGCATCATAAACAGATTCAGTTTTACCCACAGCAGTGTTTTTCGGTGATTGGGAACTATAGGAATAAACGGAACTATTGCGGGAATTATAACTTTGTTGACTTGGGGAAGTTTCTGTTACTGGTTCTGAATTTTCGCCATTATCCCAATCATCTTGATTGCGATTTGTGTCCCAATCGTCAAATTCATCATCAACTTGATTAACGGTTGGTGGAGTATTTTGTCTAACACGGGGTGGAGTGGGAATTGATTTGGGTAGAGGTTGTGGTGCTTGTAAATTTAAATCAGTCGCAAATTTCAACAATCTAGTAATTATTAAAGATGTGAAAATACCAGCAGTGATACTTAATAAAATCCACAATGCTAATGGTAATGCTTGAGTTCGCATCCCCAAAAACATTAATGGAAGTGAGGGCGACAAATTTTGAACTAATATTATTATTAGTCCCAGCATTGCCATCACCAAGATAATTAAGCGAATTACAGCCATAAAAAATTCAAAATTGCAGCAGGATTCTAAGAATACACCAGGAAAAAACAGATGAATATAGCTGTTGCCACAAAAGAGCAAAATAGAATTAAGAATTAAGAATTAAGAATTAAAAATTTAGTTTTTTCATTTTTAATTGTTAATTTTTAATTCCTATAAATGACCTTGCCATCGCTGAATTGGTATACAGTCAATATCTAATTGATCCAGAGCGCGAGCTACAACAAAATCAACTAAATCCTCAATGGTTTGTGGGTTGTGATACCAAGCAGGAATAGCGGGGACTATTCTCACTCCAGTTTCCGCTAAGGTCGTTAAGTTCCGCAGGTGAATTAAACTAAAAGGGGTTTCTCTGGGGACAATTACCAGTTTACGTCCTTCTTTAATTTGGACATCTGCGGCTCGTTCTAGTAAGTCGGAACTTAGCCCCCCAGCAAGTTTTGCGACTGTACTCATACTACAAGGGATAATGATCATCCCCAACGTGCGGAAAGAACCACTGGCAATACCCGCACCAACATCACTCCAAGGATGACAGCGGAGTTTACCTTGTTCGGGAACTCCGGCTTGTTCTCGCCAAAATTGCTCTTGTTTTTCTGGTTCTCCTGGCATTCGGATTTCCTGTTCTGCCTGCCAAACTGTGTAAGTAGATTTAGATGCCACCAGTTCAATTTGATATTCTGCGGCTAAGAGGAATTTAAGAGCGCGAACGGCGTAAATTAGACCAGATGCACCTGTTACGCCCAAGATTAAAGGTTTTGTGTTATTAGTCATTTGTCAGTGGTCAGTGGTCAGTTGTTATTAGTCATTTATCAGTGGTCAGTTGTTAGTGGTCAGTGGTCAGTGGTTAATATTTAAGAGCAACTAAGTAGGTGAACACAATAAAACCAATCTGTATAAAGAAAAGTAAAATCGCCCAAGCCCTCTTCACTCTTGCCTCTTGACTTTTGCCTCTTGCCTAGTGCCATAACGACGATTTTCAATGCTAACCTACTTAACAACGGACAACTGACAACTGACTATTCTTGATCATAAGGTTCTCTGTCAAAAGATATGGCTTTGCCACGCAAGCTATCGCTTTGATTTTGTGGATAAATGTCTCCTGTTTCCTCATTGCCAGTATTCTCGCTCATGGCCTTAGGTAAACCATCAGCACCAACTGTCACTAAATCAATTTGTTGACGGTAGTAATCAACACTTTTGACTTGTACCATACAGCTATCGCCCAATCGGTAGGAAGCCCGATTTTTTCGCCCAAATAACGCTTGTTGTCTGGCACGATATTCATACCAATCGTCTTTGAGGGAACTGACGTGAACCAGTCCTTCTATTCGTAAGGTATTAGCGAGATTACCTTCTGTGGGCGATTCTACTGGGACTTCAATTTCCACAAAGAAGCCGTAGGATTGAACACCAGTAATTACTCCTGGAAATACTTCGCCAATGCGTTGTTTCATTAAGGAGGCTTTTTGGAGTCCGGCTAAATCAGCTTCAGCTTCTTGGACTTCTTTTTCTCGGTCATTAATTTGGACAATGACTCTGGTTAAGTCGCTTTGCAGTTCTTGTTGGAGTTCTGGGGGGAGAACGTTCCAATTGATTTCTTCGTGACAATTGGAATGGCGCAGGTTTATCCGATCTTTGACGCGGGTATTCCGGCGATCGCGCCCATGCTCTAGTAAGTTATGATACACCCGTTGCAAGAGGATATCTGGATAACGACGTAAGGGGGCAGTTATGTGGACATATTGGGATAAAGCTAGTCCAAAGTGAGAACTTTTGGTAATGCTATATAAAGAAGGCTTGAGAGTGTCTTGTAATAAATAGGTGAGAACTTGTTCCGATGGGGAATCGGCAAAAGCTCCCGTCAAGTGTTGATAATCTAGAGGTTGGATTTCTAATTCTGGATCAAGTCCTAATTCCACACCTAAATTAACGGCTAGTTTGAGCATTTCCTGAACATCTTCGGGATCAGGTGTGCCTTGAACTCGCCATAAACTGGGAACTCCCAAGGCGCTGAGATGATCAGCCATGAGTTGATTAACTAATATTACCAATTCGGTAATGAGCGATCGCCCAGGTAAGTCATTAACCACCACCGATCCCATTGCTCCTTCGTCATAGTAAGGGTTGTGGCTGGGTGGGAGATTTAACCGTAAGCTGCCCCGCTGTAGACGTACCTGCTTAATAGCAGTAGCCAAAGTCTGTAAATCTGGTAATTTCTCTTGGACTTCGACTGCCACTTTGCTGCTTTCACCGGCAAGAATAGCTGCTGTCTCTACTTGACTAACAGCTACATCTACATTAATGACACTAGGTTGAATTTCCCATTCCTCCACTTCTCCTGATTGGGGGTTAATGGTGATGATAAAAGAGAGAGCCAAGCGATCGCTACCAGGGACTAAAGAACACCGTTGTATCACCACTGCTGGCAACATTGGCAGTAGTAATTCTCCCAAATACACTGACTTACCCCGCTTGAGAGCTTCCCTGTCTAGAGCCTCATCGGGTTGGATATAGTGGGAAACATCTGTAATGTGAAATAATAATCGCCAATTATCATCAATAGTTTTTTCCACACTGAAGGCATTTTCAACCACAGATTCATCACTGTTGACACTCTTAATGGTGAAGGTAAAAACCTCACGTAAATCGAGACGATTTTTCAGGTCTGCTTTCAGGAGTCTCTTGGGTAACTTTGCCGCTGCATCGAGGATAGGATCAGGAAAAGTTCGGGATAAATCATGTTTACAAGTTACCAAATCTATATCCGCTGCGGCTTCAGCATCACTACCCAAAATTTGCACTACTCGACCCAATGGGGGATATTGTGCGAGGGGATAGCGAAGAATTTCTGCATGAGCTAAGTGATCAATTGCTTCTTCCAACTTCATGCTGTTGAGTTGTAGTTTTAGTTCAAACAGCAATCTGTCATCCAAAGGGACAGCCCGAAACCCTTCCTCCACCTGCTTAATTCTGGCGAGTAAGGTGTGATTAGACCGCTCCATAATCAACTTCACCTCACCTTCCGGCGATCGCCTGCGACTGCCTTCCTTGAGGACTCTTACCAAAACGCGATCGCCATTCCAGGCATTGCTCAAATGACTTTCACGGATGTAAATATCCTCTGAGCCTTCGCTATCTTGAATCGCAAAGCAAAAGCCCTTACTAGAACAACGGAGTTTAGCCTCAATCAAGCCTTCTTCGGTAACGCGGCGATATTTCCCCCGTTCCTTCACCAAAAGCCCGATTTTTTCCAACACATCCAAAGTAATTTGGAGTTTTTCTAGACTTTCTTCATCCTCACAACCCAGTTTTTTTTCTAGGACTTTACGAGCCACTAATTTATCATCTGTAAAATTGGCAAGAAGTGTAGCGATTGAAAATTCCATGCAGTGAACCGACCTTTGGTCAAAACATCATTTGTTGTCGAATCTGGCTCTTTACTGTATTCCCTCGCGGTTTACAGACACTTGCTTACGAATTTCGCCTTTGCGTAGTGTTTCGTAGAAAAGGCAAGTCCGCTCATCGCGCAGCGTGGCGTTAGCCATAGTCATTGTCAGATGAAGCCCCTGCGTTGACTTCTCACTGCACGACAATCTCAGCGTTTGCTTACGTGACCCTTGACTTGATCTAAACAATCTTGACCATGCACTCCTGATACCTAATAATTAAACACTACGTAATTTAGATAATGAGTTAGTGAGAGACTTGGTTTGGAGAACTCTCTATCTCACCCACAACCCACAAACTACAAACTAGTTTAACTACAGGTGTTTGATAGTTTAGATGTAAGGCAATTCCACGACATCAATATCTGATAGCATAGCGTGGTGTTGGCCATGTCTTCACTAGAAGAAACCGCTGAAAAACCCAATTCCCCCTTATGTAGAATCGGTAACAATCAGGTAAGCAGTAAAACACAGGCAACGAAGGCAAACCTTATCTTTATTATTGTAGATTTAGAGCGCACTTCTTTAAAAATACTTCTAGATATCTAATTGGTTAATTAGTATAGCATTTAAAGATAGACGACAATTTGTGATCAACAACTGTTAGTATCAGGACATATTTAACGTCGTGAGTGCTTAGTTCTCAGTAAGACTTTATATTGAAATATAGGGTTTTGTCTAGGGGATGGTCAGTTGTCAGTAGGGGCGAAGCATTTGGAAGATAAATTATCGCTCATTGCCAAAAATAGTTCTCCAAATGCTTCGCCCGTACAGTTGTCAGTTGTCAGTTGTGCGCTGACTAGCAATTTATGTTATTAGGAAAATTTAGATAAAAATGGTTGAAAGTATGATGTTGGCACAATTCCAGAATTTGTACCCCAACGGCAGTATTATCTCAGAATTAATAGAAATTTTTCAAGGGAAATATATCGTCCGTGTCAGTATACAACTCGAAGGTATCACCAGGGCAACGGCGATCGCAGGAGCAGAAACAGTAGAAGCAGCAGAAGACCAGGCTAGAAACAGAGCTTTAACGGTTTTGGGGATCAAAAATACACCGGGGGAAGTCACAAAATCTGTCTCCCCATTAGTTACCACTCCACAAATAAAACCCACTTTCCAGGAATCAAAACCTGTTCCCCCTGTTAACAATACACAGATATATACACCATCGCTACCAGAAGAAGAAATTGATCCCAAATTTCCAGAACCAGAAATATTTTCTCATCAAGAACCAGAATATCCACCTTTATCAGAAGTCCCCCCTAGTAATGTCACGCCATTTACACCTCGCAGTTATACCCCTTATGAGGATACTGGTGTCCAGTCAGTCGTCGGTAAAAAGAAAAGACATAATGAACCAGTAAATTTATCTGATGTCATTGCCCAAACAGACGTAGAAATCGAGCGCTTAGGCTGGACACCAGAACAAGGTAAAGATTATCTGGTCAAAACCTACAGTAAACGAGGACGTTCTCTGCTGAGTGAAGAAGAATTACGAAATTTTCTCACTTACCTCAAATCTCAACCAGATCCAATTGCGGGATTTTAGAATCAGGAGTCAGGAGTCAGGAGTCAGGAGTCAGGAGGAAGAAGAAAGAAGAAAGAAGAATTTTCTCATTGACAACTGACAACTGTACGGGCGAAGCATTTGGAGAACTATTTTTGGCAATGATCGATAATTTATCTTCCAAATGCTTCGCCCCTACTGACAACTGACAACTGACAACTGACCAATAACTAAACTAGAGGTACAGGACGACTACCGGCGGCATGACGGTCAATTACTTGGTCAATCAAGCCATATTCCTTGGCTTCGGCAGGAGACATAAAGAAATCACGTTCAGTATCTTCAGAAATCCGCTCAAATGGTTGACCAGTATGATCAGCGAGAAATTCGTTTAGCCGCTGCTTGTGATACAAAATTTCGCGGGCTTGAATTGCAATATCAGTTGCTTGTCCTTGAGCGCCACCGAGGGGTTGATGAATCATAATCCGTGAATGGGGTAAACTCATCCTTTTACCCTTTGTACCCGCGCTGAGGAGAAAAGCTCCCATACTGGCCGCCAATCCAGTACAAATTGTACAGACATCAGGGCGAATATGCTTCATGGTGTCAAAAATACCCATTCCCGCTGTCACAGAACCACCAGGAGAATTAATGTACATATATATGTCCTTCTCCGCGTCCTCAGAATCTAAAAACAGCAGTTGGGCAACAATCAAGTTAGCCAGATTGCTATCAACTTGTTCTCCCAAAAAAATAATCCGCTCACGCAACAGCCGTGAATAGATATCAAAGGCGCGTTCGCCTCGGCCGGATTGTTCAATAACGATAGGAATCATTTAGTGTGTTTTAGCTATTTTTCATTTATTCTATCGGTGACAACGGCTAATTGTGTTGAAATTGCCAATTAAGATTAGGACAAGCCGGGTGAAGAGAGCAGATAGAAGCTCATGTAAAGAAATATATTTTACGCAAATATCAGTATTATTACGGTTCTTGCTAATTGAGGGACTGGAGTAAAACAATGAGATATCCCCAGGGATTTAAAAATAAATTTGGATTTTCAGGACACTTTTTGGAAAAAACAAACGTCCACGTTGTCAGGTGCATATAAAGAGAGAACTGAATCACATTTTTTCACAGATTTCTGAGCTATTCTCAAATTATATTCACCAAATCCGATAAACCAATAACACAAAGTGTATTGAGAATAACAAGTTCCTATGGAAGTCTCATCCATATAAATAAAGAGAGGGATATTATGCTAGAAAAACTTATACAAGCGGCCTTTATTACATTTTTATTGCAACTCATCGCCGTATTGAGTAAAACTACTCCAATACATCCCAAGGCAGTCTCACCTCTTGCGGAAATGTCGGGTCCTGTAATTAGTTCGACTTTCCAGGTTTCGGAGTAAAATGCAGCCTAGACGGAACACTATGGCTTACGCCACGCTTCGCTATCGACAAGCTCAGTGCATCGCAGGGAATAGGTAAAAATTTTAATCTTTTCCCTGATTACCAATCTATTATTTTTAATTCCGCCCTGGGGTAGTAGTCATGACTTTATTTTTGCTATTCTGATTATCTCCACCTGTGATACTGCGGAAATATAGCCCACCAATACTGATGAGAAATACCAAATATCCCACGGCTTGAACAATATAGATTTTGTCTCTATAACCAAATAAGGACTTGAGAATGATACCGGGAAACTGTTCGTCAGATAAGATTTTTTCAGCATTCCAAACCATTGGACCTAAGATACAAGAGTGAATTCTGGTAAAGTGTTCATAATAGAAACAAAGATTTTCTGAAGAACGACTACTCAAAGCTAGATTAGCTGTAGCTTCATCAAAATGTTGTAAACCGGAAACTACTAAACCAGAAACAATTAATATTAATAAAACGCCCATAACTTGAAAGAATTGGCGAATATTAATTTTCACACCCCATTTAAATAATAAAACGCCAATTACTGACGCTGTGGCTAAACCACCAAGTGCGCCTAAAGTCGGCAATAAACCTTGTTGAAAATTAGCTGCAACGAAGAGAACAGTTTCAAATCCTTCGCGGACAATGGCGACTAGAATTAAACTAAAAACTCCCCAAGCTGCATTGGAATTTTTGCCTATTGCGTCGGTAACTGCTCCCTCAACTTGTGCTTTCATAAATCTGGCTTGTTTTGTCATCCAGATTAACATCCAACTCAGCATGACTATTGCTAAAACACTAAATACACCTTCCAATGTTGGCTCAACAACAGAGGTATATTGAGGATTAATAGATCCTAAGAATTTAATGATCCCCGTAAATAAAATACCGATTAAGCCACTGACAATAATACCAACAATTACGCCAGCATAAACCCAAGGGTTGAGTCGAGATTGTTGGGCTTTTTTTAATAATGCGAGAACAATACCCACAACTAAAGCGGCTTCGACACCTTCTCGCAGGGTAATTACAAAAGTGGGTAGAGCGGTACTAAAATTCATAAGAATACACGGCAAGCGGGAAACTCAGTCCCTTTAGGGCTGAGAGGGAAGCGACACGAGCGGTTTTAACCGCTGTGGATATTAAAATTGAAACCAGATTTTTGATTGGAATCTGGAAACCAACTCCCATTTCTGGGGTAATGTTAGCTAGATGCCTCCGGCACGCTGGCGCGAACGACCAGTTATAAGAGCTTGTTAGACTTGCAACACTGTTCCAGTGACCTTAGAACTGTTTAATCACAAGCGACAGAGCGGGGAACTAGCTACGCATTCCGAGGTGTCGTGACTCAAATAACGGCTACCATGAGACTAAGCTCAGGGTGGTCTGGTCAGCACAGCTTGCTTGATTACTCTTGCAAGCTCAGTCCCTTTAGGGCTGGGTTACTGACTTTATTAGTTAGGGCTTGCTGAAAAAGTGGGAAAAGGCAAGAAAAAAGATGACTAAGTAATTAGGCAAAAGCAAAGATAAGTTTTTGTTGCCTAAAATTAGGCAAAACATCACTTTTCTTAATCAAATTAGGGAAAAAAGACATTATAGAGTTTTCAGCCTAGACTCTTATAATGCTTCCCCTTGTATCCTACCACTCATATCCGTACTTTCCAGTAAACTATCCCCCAAATCTCGGTTACTTACTAATGAAAAAGCAGAAAATAATAGACTTCCCTGGAATAAAATCTTTCATTCTGTCAGATACAACGAAATTATCGAAAAACAACCCAATAATCAACCCTATCCTCCTGATTTAACTTACCGAGAAAATATTGCCCGTCAACCTATTCACAAAATTAGAGGCTATGATCAGAATAGCAGCACTGCAATTTTAGTCACTGTTGATAGTTCTCAGCCTCAACACTGGATTAATTGACACATCAGGAAGTAGTAACATGAAAAACCAAAAATGTCCCACTTGTCAAGGTGAGTTAGAAACTAAGCAAATTGAAAAAATGCTAAAAGGAGGAAATAACACCGCCGTTATCCATGTAGAAGCAGAAGTTTGTTCAAAATGTGGAGAAAAGCTCTATAAACCAGACGTTGTTAGCCAATTTACTCAAATTCGTGCCAAACTTAGAAATCAACAAACAGAAGATTTTCAAGTGATTGGTCAATCTTTCCGCATTTCTGTTTAATTAATCAAGGAAGGCTGAAGAATTTTATTCTAAGTTTGATAACTGTGAAGATGTTAATAAGTTTTTAGTCTATGAATAATCTTACATCTTGCAATTGTCACAGGCAATTATGCTTGAGTCTTGAGAATGGGTGGCCCGGGATTCGAACCCGGAACAAATCGGTTAAAAGCCGAGTACTCTACCGTTGAGTTAGCCACCCTTTTGCTGTTTTTCCAACTTTATCAATATACCATCAACAGCCATGGTTTTGTCAAGGGGTTTTCAAAAAAGATTTGCCGTTAATCCAAAAGAAGCAGTACAACTAGCTCCAGGAGCTAACACAGTCAGGTTTTCACCAGTGTTGAAAGCATTGCGGGTGGCACTCCAAGGCTCTAGACAGTAGAATTCTTTGCCTTTAACAGTCCAAAACACCAACCAGGTAGAGAAATCATCGTAATCGAGGGTTAGCTTCAACCTGCGGCTGTTATCTGTGACTGTGGCTGATTTACTGGTGAGTCCCCCAAAAGCAAAATCAATTTCATCTTGGTTAAAGTCGAATTTGCCGTCAAAGGTGTGAAACTCCTTAGTTTTGTTATCTTGATATCGTGTGGAAGGAAGTTCCACTTCTAGCTGATTTTTGTCACCACAGAGAAAATAAGGGTGGAAACCAGCGGAAAATGGCATGGGTGTAGATGACAGATTTTTATATTCCTGACGCACTACTAAGGTATTCCCTTGGAGTTCGTAGGTAAAAGCCAATTGAAAATCAAAAGGATAAACTGCCTTTGTTTCCTCGTTGCTGCTGAGAACTACAGTTAGACTAGCCTTACCTTCAGTATTTTGCGCTGTTGCTGTCCAAGGCAATTCCCGCGCAAAGCCATGTTGTTTGATAGTATACGGTTTTCCGTCAACACTGTAAGTATTATCAGGTAAGTTACCGCAAAGGGGAAACAAAATGGGATTACCACCTCTAACGCTCAAATCAGGATGAGTAAAGCGTTCAGCGTCTAGGTAAAATATTTCTTGACCTTGCACCAGCCAACGAGTGATGATACCACCTCTTTCTGGGACAACTTCTATTTGTGTACCAGCGGTTTTATCAGACAGGATGTAGGTTTTGTATTGTTGTTCTTGAATGTCAATGGTAAACATGATTTTTGGTGATTGGTGATAGGTAATTGGTGATTGGGCAGATACCCGTTCGCAAAACATGACTCGCTAACTAAGCTTTCCGTCTCACGCCTTTTTCCATTCACCTCCTATTACAGCACTTTGCGCGACAAATAGGGGCAGGTTTGATATTGATTTTTCAATTTCTTGGAGATTGTTGGTTTCATCTAATACTTTTCAAACAACCTCTTAATAATGAAAGATTCAGAGCAGGATTATCACTCCTTAGACTTAACTCAAAATTGATAGCGGCTGCTCAAGCCCATTCCAACGATATGGCTCGGCATAACCGTCTAAGCCACACTGGTTCTGATGGTTCATTAATGGTAGATCGGATGAGGCGATATGGCTATAATTATCGGTGGGCTGGAGAGAATATTGCATATGGTCAAACCTCTGCTCAAGAGGTAATGCAATCTTGGATGAATAGTGCAGGTCATCGTCAAAATATTCTCAATCCTAAGTTTCGTGATGTTGGGATTGCATATGCTTACGGAAATACATTCTATTGGACACAAAACTTTGGTGCATAGCTATTTTTGAGAATCTTGGTAAGAAATCCGCGCCAGGGAATTCGTCAACTGTATCTGGGGCATAGGGCATAGGGTATTGGATATTTTCCCCAGTCCCCAGTCCCCAGTTCTCAATTTAAACGTCTTCGGCAAAAATGAAGCGATATAACTCGCTAGGATCTGGTTCAGGGCTGCTTTGGGCAAATTTAACCGCGTCCTCAATTACAGCCTGAATTTTCTTTTCAATATCTTTGAGTTCTGCTTCTTTAGCTAGATTTTGTTCCACTAAATAACCCGCTAACTTTTTAATGGGGTCACGAGCAAACCAAAATTCTTTTTCTTCTTTGCTTCGCATTTCGTCTGGGTCAGCTAGAGAATGACCCCGGAAGCGATAGGTCAGAGCTTCAATTAAAGTTGGACCTTCTCCTGCACGGGCGCGGGCTACGGCTTCCTGAGCCACCTGACGCACTGCTAAAACATCCATACCGTCTACTTCCACACCCACCATGTTAAACACACTGGCTTTTTTGTATATCTCTGGTTGGGAAGTTGCCCGTTCGTGAGACATACCAATTGCCCACTTATTATTTTCTACCACAAAGAGAATTGGCAATTTCCATAAAGCTGCCATATTCAATGTTTCAAAAAATTGACCGTTGTTAGCAGCACCGTCACCAAAGAAGCAAGCGGTTACTTGGTCAGCGTTTTTGTCTCCCAGAACTTCCCGACGGTATTTAGATTGAAAAGCAGCACCAGCAGCCACGGGAATACCTTCGGCTACGAAAGCATAACCACCTAATAGGCGATGTTCAGCCGAAAACATATGCATAGAACCACCGCGCCCTTTACTGCAACCTGTGGCTTTACCGAATAATTCTGCCATTACCTCTCGTGCGGGAACTCCGGCGCTTAAAGCATGAACGTGGTCACGGTAGGTACTGGAAACGAAATCTTCACCGGGGCGCATTGCACCTTTGACAATGCCGCTACAAACTGCTTCTTGTCCGTTGTATAGGTGGACAAAACCAAACATTTTCCCTCTATAGTACATTTCGGCACATTTATCTTCAAATAAACGTCCTAATGTCATATCTTCGTATAAGCCCAATCCTTCTTCTTTGGTGATTTGGACTGTGGCAGTATTAAATGTGGGTAACGTGCGCTCTTGAGCCATGCTGGTGAAGTATCCCTATTGTAAAAGTTAAAGTTAAGTTGGTTTTAGATAACGTTAGCTATAAATTAGCCAGCGTTGACAAAACTAATTTATCAAGCCTCATTTTATAGGATAGCAATGAGGATAACTGGCTTTCTGCATAGCGATTAACAATTAAGTAAATTACTGGTTAGGAAATAACGAACAACGAACAACGAACAACTGACCACTGACCACTGACAAGTTGAATTATTTGCCAATGATTTTGACTAGTCCAATCCCCCCAAAGTATAGTCCTAAAACCGCACCAGCTAAAAGACTTTGGGTCAGAGGATCGGTAGAAGGTGTCAGCACTGCTCCTAAAATTACTGCTGTCATAATTACATAACGCCAACCTTTCAACATGATTTGTGAGGAGACAATTCCCAAGGTAGCGAGCAAAATTTGAATAACTGGAACTTGAAATGCTAGTCCTGTGGTGAATAACAATAACAACACAAAGTCAAAATACTTGTCAATTGACCAAAGTTGCTCAACAACATCAGCACCATAATTAATGAAGAATTGTAAAGCAGCGGGAATGAGTGCAATGTCAGCAAAAATTAAGCCGCATACAAATAATACGCTTGAACCTAGCACCACAGGGATGACTAAACGCCGTTCCCGCACGGTGAGGCCAGGAAGTATAAACTGGATAATTTGATAAAGAATGAAGGGAGTAGCCAGGATTAAACCACCGTAAGCAGCAACTTTCATGGAGACAAAGAAAAATTCTCCCGGAGCTAATTGCAGAAATTTAACGCCGTGAGCAGGAACTTCTAGTAGTTGTACTAGGGGTTTGACGAAAATAAAACAACCGATAATACCCACTACTACCACTATGAGGGCATAGAAAATTCTTTGCCGCAACTCCTCCAGGTGGTCAAATATGGACATTTCCACTTCACCTGGTAATTCATCT
The DNA here is from genome assembly GCF_009711985.1 of Dolichospermum sp. UHCC 0260. NCBI lineage: Bacteria > Bacillati > Cyanobacteriota > Cyanophyceae > Nostocales > Aphanizomenonaceae > Dolichospermum > Dolichospermum sp. UHCC 0260. Next base: position 23,114 of record NZ_VIKZ01000044.1, read on the forward strand.
AGCGGGTTAATAGATGGTTCTGGGTCTAAGCCGGGGGAATTTATGGTATCTACGTCTTGTGAAGAGGTCATGAGTAGGAAAAGTGGGAAACATTTGTTAGGCAATCTTCGTTCACTATTTTATAGGGAATCCGCTCGAAAACTTTTGAAGTTGTAAATAATTCACGAAAATAGCCGTATTTATTTTTGGTAGCATTTCTATTTTTATTTTTATTTTTACATTTGGACTTTAATTTTACATCTGTATTAATTAGCACAAAATTTACTTTGTGTATTTCTAAATTATTACTACTTGATACATAAGTATTAATTGCAGATCTTATATCCTTTTATGCAGTATTTCCTAGCTGTATAGCTTGTTAAATCTGGTTTTTTATGCTTTAAAAAAAATACTCTAAATTTACGATTAAATACAAATGTACTTTAAATTACGTTCTGTTCTATGTTGACGGATAATATTTATATTTGTTTCTGGTCAAAAAAAGATTTTTTTATCCGGGATTTTCCCATAGTAAATGTATACGTATCAAGCACGTTGTCTTGTGGTTAAATTAACTCTGCCAGGGGGGTAAGAGTGGATTTGGCCATCACAGATATAACTTTAATCTGTGAATCAATGAAAACAATAACTTGTTTATCTCAGTCTGGGATCAATCAAAGATGTAGTTGGGTAAAACCAAGTATAAATCTTGATTTATTTCTGTACTGACTAGACAAGAATATACTAATGCGCTTTAAAGTTGCATTCTTTGTAGTGTCTTATTTGAGACTATGAACAGATTTTTCTGGCAATTTTTAGAACTATTAGCTGATTAATAAGTTTTCACGATTGATCAAAATAATGTTGCTGATTACGCAATAGAAATCTGAATCGAATTTAGATATGAAAAAAACAATTGGTGTAGGACTAATGGTGTTGTCAGTTTATCTGTGCAATTCCAGTGCTTGTTTTGCAGGGAATAAGCTGTCTAGAGATAATGCTCAAGCAAGAATCGAAAATTATACTCAATCACAGTTAGTGGTTAATGTCTCTGGTAGAGATGAGCCACAAGGAGATTGTTTACGTAAAGGTAAATGCAAGGACTAATATTTTTTGATTACAAAGTAATATTTGTAACCGAGCTTAAATAATTAGCGTTAAGCGAGATTTATCAGATCATCAGATTTTTTCTCAACTTTCAATATTGGATATATTTTGGTTGGCTTAGGTAGGGGGAGTCATCCAGATGTTATCTATGCTTGTTTATCAGGGACTACTACTTTTTTGATTTTGTTCTGAATGTATTCAAGTAAATACTGATTTTGGATTTTCTTGCGTGAAGATGTGAGGAAAAATCTAAAATTAGTTATGTTTCTATACCTGGTTTTTGCGGATATGTTCGGTTTTCCACTGTAAAAGAGATAGTGACAGATCATGTTATGACCATTACAGCGTGAATTAATTTTTTATGCTTCTTAACTTAGAAAGATTTTATCAAGCTTGTAATCCTTCCCGGCCGTTGATGATTGAGAACGTAGACGACCGGATGTATTATATTGATTTTACTTCAGTCCGTGGGGGAAAAATTATTGAAGCTCTGCTGCGGACTATTACAAAGATTTCCCCAAATATACCAACCTGTCAATTATTTACGGGACATTTGGGCTGTGGAAAATCTACGGAATTGCTACGACTCAAGGCCGAGTTGGAAGCGCGAGATTTTCATGTTGTCTATTTTGAGTCTACCCATGTTTTAGAAATGGTAGATATAGATATTACAGATATTTTATTAGCGATCGCGGGTTTGGTGAGTGAAAACTTGGAAGCGATGAAACTGCGTGTCCAACCTAGTTACTTTACTAAGTTGTTTAGGGAGTTGGTAGATTTTTTGCAAACGCCTTTAGAACTGGGGGTAGAAGCGGAATTATCTGTGGGGATTGCCAAAATTACGGCGAAAACTAAAGAAAGTCCTCAGTTACGCAGACGGTTAAGAGACTATCTAGAACCACGCACAGAAAATATCTTACAATCAATTAATCAAGAGCTATTAGATCGGGCTAATTTGGAGCTAAAAGCTAGGGGGAAGAAGGGATTGGTGGTGATTGTGGATAACTTGGATCGGGTGGCGGTTCGTCCTTTACCGTCTGGGCGATCGCTACCAGAATACTTATTCATTGATCGAGGAGAACAATTAAGAAAATTGAATTGCCACATAGTTTACACAATTCCCTTAGCTTTGACATTTTCTAATGATAGTGCGGAACTACAACATCGTTTAGGAGGTGGAGTTGCACCGAAAGTATTACCAATGATTCCCGTGCGGCAACGTTCTGGAGAAATTAATACAGAAGGACTAGGATTAATGCGACAAATGGTATTAGCAAGAGCCTTTCCTGACAGATCACCAACAGATCGTTTAAATTTAGTTACCCAATTATTTGATCATCTAGATACTCTAGATCGTTTGTGTTTGATTAGTGGTGGTCATGTCCGCGACTTATTAGGGCTACTATTTGATTGTTTACGAGAACAAGATCCACCTTTTGACCGCAAATGTGTAGAATTAGTAATCCAAAGACAACGAGATTACCGGGCTAATGCCATTGATCTGGATGAAAGTGAATTAATCTTGCAGGTAATCCAAGATCAACGAGTTAGAGGCAATGTAGAGTACGATATTTTATTACGGAGTTTATTCGTATTTGAATATCGTGATCACCAGGGTGTTTGGTTTGCACTTAACCCAGTTTTAGCAGAAACCGAAAAATTTAAATTATGGTTAAAAGACAGCAAGCAGAGAATATAATCGCTGCTAATCAACAGTCTTTACGTAGTTTAGAAAGAGCAATTACCTTTTCTAAAAATCAGTTTTCAGTTATCTTGCTGTGCTGTAACTACGAATTTCTGCGAGATATAATCCGGCAACAACTAGCAGTTAATGGTTGGGGAAATGAGCGTATTCAAAGTATTACTTTAGCCGAAAATACCACAAGTTTATATACCACAATTCAATCACAACTTACCATTAATCAACCTGCCGGATTAATGATTATGGGGTTTGAATCAATCTATGAAATAGATGATCTCCTGCGTTCTATTAATCAAGTCCGAGATGAATTTCGTAAACGTTATCAAATCCCCATGATTTTTTGGGTAAATGATGAAGTGTTACAGAAAATCCTGCGGTTAGCTCCCGATTTTGCCAGTTGGGCAGCTACACCAATTAGATTTGAAATGACCTCTATTGGATTACTAGAATTTCTCCACCAAGAAACTGACGATCTATTTACGAGAGTTTTACAAAGTAATTATGCACAAGGTAATCCTGTCACCTTAGAACAAGTATGGATTAGCAGTGATCAACTGCATTATGCAATTAAAGAATTGTATGATAGGGGGATGAAAATCGAAGCAGAATTAAATGCTAGGTTAGAATTTATTTTTGGCATAGATGATTATGTCAATAATCGGATTGATTCTGCCCTAAATAACTTTCAGAAAAGTTTGCGTTTTTGGCATCATCAAGAAAACTTATGGCTAACAGAATATGCAACTGATAGAACAGCGGAACTATCTGATTCATCCTATGCTTATCTTTTAAAACAGTCAATTTTATTATTTTATATTGGATTATGTTGCTGTCGTCTTGCCGAACAAAATCCTAAATCAAGAGAAAGATATTGGCAATCAGCTAAAACATATTTTCAGCAATGTTTACAAACATTTGAAATTGCTGGACGGATAGATTTAGTTTCGGAATTTATTGAACAATTATTAGAAGTCTTATATAGTTTAAAATCATGGGCAGTATTAGAAGTTGTCGCTAAAAAATCCCTAGAATTACATCAAATATATGGTAGGAAAATTCAATTAGCTTGTGATTATGGTTTTTTAGCACAGGTAGCCGTACATAATTCCAACTGGATACAAGCTAGTATTTTAGCGCATATATCAATAATACAATTAGAAACAGAAAAAAATCACCCAGAATCAAATCATTATTTATTTCCTCTGATATTAGAACAAATTTATTTATTAACTTTAGCAGAAGCCCTCAATCATCTAGGACAAATAACGGTAGCAAAAGAATATATAAATGCAGCATCTCAACAACTGTCATCAGCTTTAGAAAAAAGTGAACATAAATATGATGCCCATCGTTATATTCGCTTATTACATAATTTAAGATCATTATACTTTCAAATAGGACACTATCTTCAAGCCTATATTATTAAACAAAAACTCCGTTCTGTAGAACAACAATATGGTTTTGTCCCCTTTATTGGGGCTGGACGGTTACAACCGCAAAGACAAGTCACTAACCCCACTTTAATATCTACATTTGCTAGTAATAGTATAGCCTTAGAAATTGCCGCTTCTGGTAGAGAATATGATGTTAATAACTTAATTGGGAGAATTAGTCGTGCAGACCAAAAATTAATAGTTATTCATGGACAGTCAGGTGTTGGTAAAAGTTCTACTGTTACGGCTGGCTTAGTTCCCGCACTACAAAACCGGGCTGTTGGTGATCAAATTGCTGTACCAGTTGTCCTCCAAGTCTATACAGATTGGTTAGGAGAATTAGGTAAATCTTTTACCAAGGCCATGTTAGAAATGCAAAAAATAGCAGCTATGGAAACAGAATTTCGATCTGATATTTCTATACCTACAACTATTAATAGTATTTTGCAACAATTACGGGAAAATGCAGATAATCATTTAATTACAGTGTTAATTTTTGACCAATTTGAAGAATTTTTCTTTGGTGATACAGATATTCAGAAAAAACAAATATTTGATCAATTTATTAGTGATTGTTTAGGGGTATCTTTTGTGAAAGTTATTTTGACTTTGCGCGAAGATTATTTACATCGCCTTCTAGATTTTAAATGTCTTTCATCAATCGAAACAATTAATAATAATATTCTTGACAAAAATATTCGTTATCAACTTAATAACTTTTCTCCTGAAAATGCCAGAAAAATCATTCAGAAATTAACTGAACGTTCACATAATCAATCCCAACTCAAATTAGAACCAGATTTAATTGATGCGTTAGTTGCTGATTTGTCTTCAGAACTGGGCGAAGTTCGTCCGATAGAATTGCAATTAGCGGGCGCACAATTACAAGATAAATATATTACTACCCTTGCCCAGTATCAAGCATATCGTCCCAATAAGTTAATTCAAACATATATTCAAGAATTAATTAAAGAATGTGGAAAAGAACACGAACGGGCGGCTCTCCTGGTTTTATATTTATTAACAGATGATCATAATAAAAGACCTTTTAAAACCCGGACAGAATTAACATTAGAACTCTCAGATTTAGAAGATCCTAGTAACTTAGAATTGATTTTAGATATTTTAGTTCGCTCCGGGTTAGTTGTGATATTTCCCAATGTTCCCGAACGCTATCAATTAATTCATGATTATTTAGTCAGCTTAATTCGTTATTTACAACAACAGGAATCTGGATTACAAACACAAATTAATACATTACGGGATCAGGTTAGAAATAGTTATCAAGAAATTGAACGGCTTAAAAGTGAATTAAGAAAAACTCAGAACGGCGTTAGTTTAGAACAGACACACCATTCACAAGGAGATAATTTACTGGCAGAATTAAGAGAATTACGAAAGCGAGAAGAAGCAAGTCAAATAGAAATTCAACATTTACGCACAGAATTAAAAGAAAAAGAGTTACTTGCAAAATTAGCCGATAGCCAAGAAAAACAACGTTTGGGTGCAATTAGATTAAATATTGCCCTGAAAATAGCCTTAACAGCTTCTATTATTGCTATGTTTGCCTTAACTACTTCTGTGATTACCTCCACAGATAGTGAAATGAAAACTCTAAGTGCATCTAGTGAGACTTTATTTGCTTCTCAAAAAGGTATTGATGCTCTCAAGGAAAGTTTGAAAGCAGGAAAAAAATTAAAAAAAACTCTATGGATAGATACTTCTACTCAAGAGAAGGTATTAACTGCACTGTATCAAGCGGTTTATGGAGTCAAAGAACGTAATCGTTTAGAAGGTCATTTGTCGGGAATCAGAATGGTGACATTTAGTGCAGATAAATCTTTAATAGCTTCAGCTAGTGCAGATACAACAATTAAACTTTGGAGTCCTAATGGTCTTGTAATCAACACTTTATCAGGACATGAAGATGTAGTAAATAGTGTTATTTTTAGTCCTGATAGTCAAATGTTAGTTTCCGCTAGTCAAGACAAAACAATTAAACTTTGGAGTCGAAAAGGTAAACTACTCAAAACTTTACTAGGTCATACATCTATAGTGAATAGTGTAAGTTTCCATCCTGATGGTCAAATTATCGCCTCTGCAAGTACCGATAAAACCATAAAATTGTGGAATCAAGAAGGTAAACTACTAAAAACATTATCTGGTCATAAAGATGCTGTTTTAGCCGTAGCTTGGTCTAATGATGGGAAAATTTTGGCTTCTAGCAGTGCTGATAAAACCATAAAATTGTGGAGTAGCAAAGGTCAATTAATCAAAACTTTACCGGCCCATGAAGATGCTGTTTTAGCTATAGCTTGGTCTAGTGATAGTAAAATTCTGGCTTCTGCAAGTTTAGATAAAAAAATCAAATTATGGAATCAAGAAGGTCAATTACTCAAAACTCTTTCTGGACATAGCAACGGTGTTATTAGTATCAATTTTAGCAGGGACGGTCATACTCTAGCATCTGCTAGTATGGATGAAACAGTTAGAGTTTGGAGTATTGATGGTAATTTACTAGGAACTCTGCGAGGACATAATGGTTGGGTAAATAGTGTTAGTTTTAGCCCTGACCGACTAACTTTAGCATCTGCTGGTAGAGATAAAACTATTATTTTGTGGCGTTGGGATAGTCTAATTTTACCTAATCCCCAAGCCAATAATGATTGGGTAACAAGTATTAGTTTTAGTCCTGATAGTAATACTATTGCCGGTGCTTGTTTGGATAAAACAATCAAAATCTGGAATCGGGAAGGTAAATTACTCAAAAAATTCATAGCCCATAATGATCAAGTTTGGGCTGTAGCTTGGTCGCCTAATGGTAAAATTATTGCTTCTGCTAGTAAAGATAAAACTATAAAATTATGGCATCAAGATGGTAAATTATTAAAAACATTATCTGGTCATAATGATCCAGTTTTAGCTGTAGCTTGGTCGCCAGATGGTAAAATTATCGCTTCTGCTAGTAAAGATAAAACCATAAAATTATGGAATCAAGATGGTAAACTACTAAACACTTTAAATGGTCATACTGATGCTATTAATTGGGTGAGTTTTAGTCCTAATGGTAAATTTCTAGCCTCCGCTAGTGATGATAAATCGGTAAAAATATGGACAAGTAATGGCGAAATTATCAAAAATTTAACTGGTCATACTCGCAGGGTAAATGGTGTAGCCTGGTCGCCTAATGGTAAATTATTAGCTTCTGTTAGTCTTGATAGTACGGTGAAAATTTGGGGTGAGAACGGTCAATTACAAAAAACCCTGATGGGGTATGGTGATGGTTTTATTAGTGCTAAGTTTAGTCCAGATGGTAAAACTCTAGCCGTCAGCAGTGATAATAAAATCAGGTTGTGGAATCAAGAAGGTGTTTTAATGATGGTTTTAAAAGGTGATGCAGAAGATTTAAGCAGCGTTAGTTTTAGTCCAGATGGTAAAATATTAGCGGCTGGTAGTGGTAATAGTCATGTAATTTTACGGAAGTTATCGGATATGACATTAGAAAGATTACTGGAAAGTAATTGCCATATATTAAAAAATTATCTACTATATAATCCAAACCTGACCAGAAGCGATGCCTATAAAGAGGAAAGTTATAGAACTTTATGTCAAAATAATTAGGGGAATAATTAGTGATTTATAATTCTTCTTTTTCATCTATTCTTTAGCAAATAAAAAGCCATATAGGACTATGCAAATTACTTTTTTACCAGATGATATCACCGTTAATGCCCAAGTAGGAGAACCGTTGTTAGATGTCGCAGAACGGGCTGGAGTATCCATTCCTACTGGTTGTCTGATGGGAACTTGTCACGCTTGTACTGTAGAATTAGATGATGGTGAAGTTATCCGGGCTTGTATTACCGCAGTTCCACCAGGAAAAGATAAATTAACGATACATCTTTTTAGTGATCCAACTTGGTAATTATCTATGCAGCAATCTACTTCCAATCATAATCAAGATTTTATCAGACAACTAATAACTTTAGTTGCTGTTGTTGGTGCTTTTGTGGTGAATGTAGCATCAAATATTTTTCCCTTAAATGGACTGAGTATAGGGGCAATTTCTAACACTTTATTTAAAGATGTGTTGATTATTCCTGCTAACTATGCTTTTGTCATTTGGGGAGTGATTTATTTAGGATTATTTGCTTTAGCAGTTTATCAATTTCTACCTAACCAGAAACAGGATGCAGATTTACGCAAAACAGGTTATCTGTTAGTGATTGCTTCTGTTTTTCAAAGTATTTGGGTGTATTTATTTTTATCTAGACTTTTTGCTTTTTCTGTTGTGGCTATGTTCGGTATTCTCATACCGCTGATGGCTATTTATCATATTTTAGGCATTGGCAAAAAGCGGGTATCTCAAACGAAAAAGTTATGCTTGCATAATCCTGTGAGTATTTATTTGGGTTGGATTTCTGTGGCAACTGTGGTAAATGTGGCTTCTGCACTATATTTTTATGGTTGGAATGGTTGGGGTATTAATAGTCAGGTCTGGACTATGATCATGTTGGTGATAGCAACAACGATTGCGGCTGTGATTGCAATTAGGTACAAAGATATTCCCTATACTGGTGTTACGGTTTGGGCATTAATAGCGATCGCTGTTAAACATAGTAATATTGATTTATTACGGAATTTAGCGATATTTTTAGCATTTATCTTGACAAGCATTATTCTATTTAATACACAAATTAAAGACTAAAAGCCCACTTTAATGGACAATACACCAATTACTCTTTATCGACAAGGAAATGCCAATTCCCCCAGAATGGATAATGTTCGCCCTAATAAAGATATAGCTTGCTATGATAAAGATGGGCAAGTGTGGGTTATGACTACTTTAGCAGATGGGGAATCAACAGGCGGAATATCAACATTTGCTAATCCAGGATATGGTAAAAATTGGTGGCAATTACAAGCAGGAACAAAAATACCAGAACAGCTAGAATTAGTTAATGACTATGATAATCATTGGCTGTGGAAACCCATTCAAGATATGCCATTGGAGGATTATAAAGAAGTATTGCAACAGATAGGCACATATTTCTCTAAAGTTAATGAATAGTAGTGACAATCATCTCTAGAAGGAATTAGCTATGGATTTATCATTTAAAGACATCAAATTTATGATCGAAGCTGTTGATAATTTGATGGTAAAATACCAAGAAAGAATCAATCAAATTGAAGACTTGGATGAATATGAAGATGAAGTTTCTGATCTAGGAAATGACATAATGTTTTTATCATCACTCCGCAAAAAAATAGATGATAGTTTAAACGATAGTCTTAATCCGCAAGCAAATACTTCTATTTTCAGACCACTTTCTATTGGGACGAGAAAATACAGTAGAGAGGAAATCAAAAAAGCCAAATTAAAGCACTTAGAAGCAACAATAAAGGGGTCAACCAATCACCCCACTGCACATATAAAGTCTGAGTTTGACGAGGATAAATAGTTTCTGCATGAGTTTGATAGGTGTTATAAGCCGATTTCCAGAGAGTTTGCCCATGAGGATTAATAAATGCCGAATAACCTGTATTTGTTGCCCTCACAGCCCATCTATCAGTTTCAATTGCCCGCATGATATCCTGGGCATGATGTTGATTTGCCATTGCTGCCGTATAATGGGCATCATTGGAAGAACTGAGCATAAATTTTCCCCCCATAGAAGCTTGATATCGGAAGTTTTCCGCAAAAGCTGATTCATAACAAATACCAATAATTACTCTTCCAAAAGGAGTATTAAAAATTTGCTTGGCTTTACCCGGAACTTGATGTGCTTCTAGCGGTGATAAACGTTGAATAATTCTCCCTAAAATATTTTCAAAAGGAATATATTCTCCCAATGGCACAAGTTTAGATTTATCATAACGGCTGGTAACTTCCCCATTACCAAGAACAGTAAATAAGCTATTTGTATAACTATTTCCTTGTTCACCAAATGCACCTATCCAAGCTATTACACCCTTTTTTTGAATAGCAGCCAACAAAGGAGTTTGAGTTAAACTACGGGAAAAAATAGGTATAGAAGCCTCCGGGGTAAGAACAGCTTGGACACCTTGATTAGTTAAACTTAAATATCCTTCAGTATAAGCAGTAATCGCCCGACGCAAACCTTCAGGAAGAACCTTAATTTTATTAGGAATATTACCTTGAATTACACCAATTTTTAAAGCCGTATTCGCACCTTCCGTCAACGGTTGACTATAGAAAAGAAAACCAATTAAATGAGCCAAAATAAATAGAGAAAAAGCCGAATAAATAGCGATTCTTTCTTCCTTTGCGCCTCTGCGTCTCTGCGTGAGATATTCCGCAATTAACCCATTAAAAGCCACAATCACCGCAGTCACAGTATTGGGTCCAGAAAGCTGTCCTAAATGGAGAATTACGAGATTTTGCGGTGATTGAGTGTAAGCCAGAGAACTCCACCATAGAGGACTTGCACTCCAGAGGCTTTCTAAGCCACACCAAATGGCCGTACCAAATAGAACACGCAACCAAGGATTTCCCCTATCTAGACGCACCATTAAAGCTGCCCAAACAGAGACTAATATCCCCCCCCAAAGGCTAATAAATGCCCAACAAAGGAGGGTAATAATTAAACTAGGCAACCAGGGGACACCTAACCAATCCATTGGATGAATCCCTGTAATCCATGACAAGGCAACTCCGTGATAACCGATACCCCAAATTAGGGCAAGGGGCAGCCCTTCGACTTCGCTCAGGAACCCAGGGCGCGGGGCAGGGGGATCTGTTTTGGATGTATATTTAATAACTAATAGCCACAAGGGAACAAGGGCAATCCAGGCTAGAAACCATGCACCAATAGGGGCAACGGTCGTTCCCATGAATATGCCACTGATAAAAGATAAGGTATAATATTTAATGGATTTAGAAATCTTTTGCTGTCCGAGTTTGATCATCTCCTTGTGTCCTAAAGTACATAAAGTAATTCAATTCAGATCCCCGACTTCTTAGAGAAGTTGGGGATCTTATTAATTGTCTATTCTGCTTCTTCTAGCTCCCCATTATCACCTGTGTCGGGGGGGACAATTGCAACTCCGGTAATGGCATCATCTTCGTCTAGACGTTGCACTCTGACTCCGGTGGCTGATCTTGATTGGATAGAAATGGCATTGACCGCTTGACGAATAATGATACCGCGATTGGTGGCCATCATGATTTCTTCGTCGCTGTTGACAATTCGCAAGGTGGCTAATTTGTCTTTGGTTTTGCGGTTTTTGAATTTGGTGGCCATTAAACCTTGACCAGCACGGTTTTGCAGTCGAAATTGAGAAACGGGAACGCGTTTGCCATAACCGCCCATGGTAATGACTAATACCCAAGGTCCGGTACTGCTGGCGTTGCTGACTTCTACAATTTCCTCGCTATTTTCGATTTCGGCAATTTCTGCGGTTTCTACAATTTCTTCAATTTCTGCGGTTTCTTCGATTTCTTCGCTTTCCCCTTCTATCACAGTAGCTAAGGTATCAAGAATAGCCGCAGGTAGGATGTCCATGCCTATGAGTTCGTCTTTGTTCTTGAGTTTCATGGATTTTACACCACGAGTGGCTCTACCCAAGGGACGCAGTTGATCATGAGTACAGCGGAAGTGAATGGCCATACCTTGACGAGAACCGATGATAATGCTGTCTTCTACTCTGGCCCTTCTCACCCACCGCAGTTGGTCGCCTTCTTCTAAGGATATGGCAATTAATCCGTTGGCGCGAATGTGGCTAAATGCTTCGAGGACGGTTTTTTTGATGTTACCGCCCTTGGTGAGCATGACGAGATATTCTTCGCTGCTAAATTCGTCTACGGGGACAATGGAGGTGATTTTTTCTTCTTTGGGAATGGGCAACATTTGTACAATCGGTGTCCCCCGACTGGTGCGCGAACTGACGGGAATTTGATATGCTCTCAGGCAATAAACGACTCCGCGATCGCTAAAGAATAAGATACTATCATGGTCGCAGCAGGTCAAAAAATGCTCAATGGTATCATCATCTTTGACTTTTGCCCCCGCTTTGCCTCTGGTAGCACGGCTTTGGGATTCAAAGGTGTTGACGGGCATCCGTTTGATGTAACCTTGTTCTGTTACTAGAATAATCGCCTTTTCATTGGCAATTAAATCAATATCATCTATGTCTCCTTCCCCATGAGTAATTACTGTTCTCCTGGGTGTGGCAAAGCTGGTTTTAATTTGACTAATTTCCGTTTCAATGATTTCTAGCACCCGTTCCCGTCTAGCTAAAATATCCTCTAAGTCGCTAATTTTAACTTGTAAATCGTCGTGTTCCAGGCGAATTTTATCGGCTTCTAATGCTGTTAATCGTCGCAACTGCATTTGCAAAATTGCGTCTGCTTGCACTTCCGACAGTCCGTAGGTGGTAATTAACTCACCTTTGGCTGTGGGTGCGTCTGGTGCATGACGAATTAAAACAATAATTGCATCTAATCGTGACAGGGCAATTAATAAGCCTTGTAATAGGTGATCTCGTTCCTGGGCTTTCCTGAGTTCGTAGCGAGTCCGGCGTTCAATGGAGAGAATACGGAAATCTAGGAAGACGCTGAGGAAACGTTTGAGGTTTAGGGTTTGGGGTTCACTGTTGACCAGTGCCAACATATTCGCCCCAAAGTTAGACTGTAAAGGGGTTTGTTTATAAAGATTGTTTAAAACGACGCGGGGATAGGCATCACGTTTTAATTCTATGACAATTCTCATGCCGTCGCGATCGCTCTCGTCCCGGATATCGGAAATGCCCTCAATGCGTTTATCATTCACCAATTCGGCAATTTTTTCAATTAATGCCGCTTTATTGGTTTGGTAAGGCAATTCGGTGATGATAATTGCTTCCCGTTCGGGACGGTTGCGTTGGGTCAGGGTTTCAATATTGGCAACACCCCGCATGGTAATTGAACCGCGTCCCGTGGTATAAGCTTCTTTAATGCCAGTGACTCCCAATATCTGCGCCCCAGTCGGGAAATCGGGACCGTGAATATACTGCATTAACTGAATGTCAGTTATTTCGGGATTGTGAATTAGTGCCACTAATCCATCAATCAATTCTCCCAAGTTGTGCGGAGGAATATTTGTGGCCATTCCCACAGCAATCCCCGAAGAACCATTGAGGAGAAGTTGAGGAATGCGGGAGGGTAAAACTGTGGGTTCTTGTTGAGAACCATCGAAGTTATCGGCAAAGTCTACGGTTTCGGCTTCAATATCCTGGAGGAGGGCTACACTGGTTAGGGCGTGCAGACGACATTCTGTGTACCGCATTGCCGCCGGCGGATCATTGTCCACTGAACCAAAGTTACCATGTCCACTGATGAGAGGCGATCGCATGGAGAAATCCTGCGCCATCCGCACCAAAGCATCATACACTGCTGTATCACCGTGGGGGTGATATTTACCCAAAACTTCCCCGACCACACGGGCGCATTTCCTGAAAGGGCGATCATGTAGTAAACCCAGTTCGTGCATGGCATAGAGGATGCGACGATGCACAGGTTTAAGACCATCCCTAGCATCTGGCAGCGCCCGACCTACAATGACGCTCATGGCGTATTCTAGATAAGACCGCGACATTTCACCTCGCAAATCCGTCGGGATAATCCTCTCCTGTGAGGTTGTCATAAACTCGAAAACTCCAAAAAAATGTAGATTTTAGGCTTCAACTTGACAAAAGACAAAATTATGTCAAATTAACTTTGAATAGTTGTCATATTTTGCTATAATTCTAACATATTGTGACGCAATTCGCACAAATACTATCCAATATCGAAAAATAGTCAATTTACAACTTATATAAAAAGGCTAGATTCTTGAAAACAATCTATAAATCTGATTGATTAATTGCATCTAAAATAACTTTTCAAAATGAAAACAGACAGCATATTTTATCGGTTATTTCAAGAAATCCCCAGCATATTTTTTGAACTCATTGGTAACTCTCCCCAACA
>NZ_VIKZ01000045.1:0-1039 GCF_009711985.1 Dolichospermum sp. UHCC 0260
GACATCTGCTACCTGGCGTGGATATTGATCGAAACTAGTCCACCCCGTTGCGTAAGAAAAATTATTGTTCAGGGCTGTAATTTTAGGTGCAAAAGTGCCGTCAGCTTTTCCAATAGAGACAAAGACATGATCATAACCAAAGGCAATAATATCAGCACGTCCATCACCATTCACATCTGCTAACTGGCGTGGGTATTTATCAAAGCTATTCCATCCTTGCGCTAGAGTTAAGTCTGTGTGAGCCGTATAAATATTACCAAAATTGACCTCATTATTGGTAATAGTTCCCGTGACGGCTGTGGTTGTACCAACGGTGTAACCTGTTCCTGAAGCTAAAGTTAAAGCCACAGTTTCATTACTTTCAACGGTGGTATCTGCTGTGGGGTCAATAGTGAGAGTGGCTGTACTTGCACCCGCCGCAAAGGTGATGGTTTTTCCTGTTCCTGGTGTTGCTCCTGTATAGTCTGTACTGTCGGCTGTACCTGTAATGCCGTAGTTAATGGTTAAGATGTTAGTTGTCGCACCTGTGCGGGTGAAGGTATAAACTAGGTTGGCTGTACCATTTTCAGTCACACTGCTGGGTGATACCGCTAGGGTAATGGTGGGTAAAACGATTTCAATGATGCCTCTGAGTTGAAGTTCATTACCTAAATCATCCCACTTGCCAGGCTGCTTATAATTAATATACACATAATCTTGAACATGGTCTGCACTACTAGATGGTTCACCTGGATACCAATTAGTGTAAGTAGAAGTTTCACCGCTTGCCCATTTGTATTGTCCAGCTATATCCTTATCTGTCAAACCAGTCCACAGAGGTTCAGTACCACCAAAGGTAGTGACTAACCAATCTTGCTCGGCTTGATTGTTGACGGTGACAAGATTTCCCCCTAAACTCTGTGCCTGTGCTTGAGTTTGTTCCCATGTACCCTGACCAGTTAAGAGATATCTGCTGCCGTTATACTCAACAAAAGTATCATCGACATTAATAATGCTTAAACCATGAAATTGATCAGCAACATAAGCGTAGTTACCCACC
>NZ_VIKZ01000045.1:1323-27498 GCF_009711985.1 Dolichospermum sp. UHCC 0260
AATAAGCATTAGCAACATAAGCATAGTTACCCACCACTTGCACACCATGAGCCCTGGTTAAAAACTCTCCGACTAATGTAAATGTAAAAGTAGAACTATAAGCCGCCATTGCCTGAACCTGTAAAGCCAGAGGCGCTTCAATTAATCCAGTCGCATATTCTAAAACCCAGTCTCCACCTAATGCAGCACTACCAGTCAAGTCATCAGATGCAGCTACATCAGCCCCAGTTAATTGACTAATTTGCTGGACAAAAGCCTTACCGACAAATCCCTGAGCCACATCGCAACCATACAGCAGAATGTCTCCTGTAGCGGTGATAGATTTACCCCACTGCTGCAATTGTGAACTATAACCATTGAGGTTGTCTGAGTTCAACTGAGTTGAACCAAGTGATAAACTCCCTTCTCCACCGTGAGAGATAATCTGAACACTATCAATATCTGTCAGCGTTGCTAATCTATCGGTAATTTGCCTAATGCCATCCCGTTGGGGGTCAAGAATAAACACGAGTGAGCCAGGTTCGACACCATTAACTAGATCCTGCCAGTCGGCAACGTTAGGATCAATAAAAACAACGGTTTTGGTAGATGCTGTCATGAAGATAACCCTGTATTAATTTGTAGTGGAAAAGTTAATTTCACTAGTCTACCCTACCCTGTACTGACTTCCGTACTGAGAAATACTGACTTAACCTGACTTATGACTGACTTTCGTTAATACATAGTCTGTAGTTAGAAATATAATCTCCATGCCACATCTTCAACCGGCACAAAGATGAGAATATACGTAAGATATAATTGGACAATCCAATATATACTGATGATGTTATACATTAACCCAGGATAAGCAATGTCAAGATCACTATGCGTTCATAATGACCACATTGACAAAGTTAAAATAGCACTCACTCAAAATGGCTATCCCCACCAAAGAGCCTTGGCTAATGATACCGGATTGTCCTTAGCGACAATTAGCAACTTCCTGACTGGTAAACCTGTTAGTTATGCCAATTTTGAAGAACTATGTCGCAGATTAAATCTAGATTGGCGAGAAATTACTACCAATGTTGAAGTAATATCCACCCCCCCCCGCATACGCACAAATACGTAAAAAAAAACCAAATTTAAATGAATTTCAGGACTGGGGAACTGTAGTTAATATTTCGGCATTTTACGGACGCAACAAAGAACTGACACAGCTAAAGTCATGGATTTTACAAGATAGCTGTCGCCTGTTAGGATTATTTGGTATGGGTGGAGTTGGGAAAACAACCTTAGCTACCCAACTAGCACAACACATTCATGATCAGTTTGATTACATTTTTTGGCGCTCAGTGCCTACAGTCCTATCCTTTGATGAGATGATAACCGATTTGCTGTCTTTGATCTCCAATCACCAGGAAAGCAAACCCAAAATCCATCGAGTTCTCCATTATCTGTGTACATATCGTTGCTTGATTATCTTGGATGACTTAGAAACAACTTTAGACACCCTTAATCTCAACTACAGTCGGTTTATCCAAATAATTGCGGAAACCAATCATCAAAGTTGTCTAATTTTCACCAGTCGCAATCAACCTGCCCAAATCAGCTTACTGGAAAATTGGTCATTATCAGCACGTTCTTTGAGATTGCTGGGTTCATCAGAAATAGCTTTTTCTCTACTGCAATCACAACAACTGCGGGGAACAGATGAACAAAAATACCAATTATGCGATTTATATGGTAATAATCCTTTAAAAATAAAAATACTTGTTAATACCATCATTAACTTATTTAATGGTGATATTAAAAAATTCTTAGCACAAAATACCCTATTAGTCAATAATCATCTTCACCATTTGCTAGAACAACAGTTAAATTGTCTTTCAGCTTGGGAACAGCAAATCATGTACTATTTGGCAATTAATTCGCAAATCACAATTACTAATCTAGCAAATAAATTACCTCATGTTTCTAAATCCCATTTTTGGCAAGGAATAGAAAGGTTATATTCACGTTGTTTAATTGAACAAAAAGCAGGTAAATATATCTTACAACCTGTTATTAAGGAGTATGTGATGGAACATTTTCAACCACAACCTGTATTGGAACTGGCTAACAAAAGAAAGCCTGGGAATCAATTCCCTGTCTCATAGCTAAAGTACCTTGAAACGCACTATAATTAACTTACGAATTACGTAAAATGTGGCTAATACCCTGCGTGGTGCAGCCATAAACCTTATTCTTGTGTAAGAGGTTGTTTGAAAAGTATTATATCAAACCCGTAATCTCCAAAAACCTAACCCCCCTACCCCCCTTCCCTGCAAGGGAATGGGGGTTTTAAAGCCTCTCCCCTTGCAGGGGAGAGGTTTGGAGAGGGGTCAGTCTATACATTCAAAACTTTTCAAACATCCTCTAAGGGTAATTCATGTAGCTTGCTTCCCGCAGGGTATTACCTATAATTTGATTCTGTTTTGCGAAAGTCCTATAACTAAAAATCAAATTTCATGTTCTCAATAGCATAAATAAAGAAAAAATAGTCGGTTTTAACCGACTTTAGCTATGAGACAGGGAATTTATTCCCTGGATTTTATCTTTTTTATAAAATCTATCGAATCTATCGAATCAACCGATTTAATTAAAATTACTACCCATGACCAAAAAAATATTAACTGGACTTAGTTCAACAGCCTACGAACACCCCTTCGATAAAAAAGCCTTAGCTTCTTTACAAAGTATGCCTGGACTTTCTCCTTTACTCAAAAAAGTCAACGAATATGGTATTGATCGTTTACTGAGATTACAAAGTATTGCTAGTGAAATCAGAGTCACACCTCGGAATTTTCCCCAATTGTATCAACCATTATTAGAAGCTTGCCAAATTCTTGATGTGACAACTATTCCTGAATTGTATTTATTTCGAGGTACAGGACATATTAGAACCTATATTATTGGCGTAGAAAAACCCATTGTTGGTATTAATATAGAAGCAATGGAATGGTTAAATTATGATGAATTGCTGTTTATTTTTGGATACGAAATTGCTCGAATTAAAAGTCAGCACATGATTTATCATCAAATGTCAATTGTGATGCCAGTATTAAAGATATGGATCAGCAGTACCACATTAGGGTTAGGAGGATTGATAGCTAGTGGTGTAGAATTAGCGTTATATAATTGGGTAATGATGGCAAAGTTCACTGCTGACCGGGCTGGTTTATTAGCTTGTCAGGATATTGATGTGGCAACTACCGCACTGATGAAACTTGCAGGTTTGCCAGAAGAGTATTTAACTCCTCATGTGATCGAAGATTTCCTCGTTCAATCCCGCGAATTTGCTGCTAATAGTGTTGATAGTTTAGATCAAGTTACGAAAATATTAAGTTATTCAGATTCTAATCTTTCTTGGTTAGTTATGCGGACAGGGGAATTATTAAAATGGGTTGATTCAGGAGAATACAATCATGTACTTCAAGGAGAAAATGTCAACACTTCAAAAGGAGAAGAGGAAGGAGACGAAAAAGAAGGATGGAATTTTTTGACTTCTTGGTAATGGATATATGTATGATTAACGATTGCCTTGAATAATCTCTTATGCGTGGCTAAATTAGATTCCACAGGAGATGAATAAAAAAGTTTTCATAATAATGCTGCTTGAAAACCCGTAGGAGCGCAGCCCTGCGCCCTTGCCTCATCTAATAACGGCTATATATCTTTTTCCCAACCATAACTAATTGAACACCAGATTGGTTTAAATTTGCTAACCTAGAAATGGTGTAAATATTGCTGATGGTAGCGTGGTTCTCTATTAAAACTATTATTTGAGTAACAATTATGACAGCATTTAACTCTGACAGCCTGCGTTCCTACAGTCAAGATGATGTCCAGCAAATTCTGCAATTAGCGATCGCCCGTCAAGTAGACGATAATGATCAAGAATTTTCCTATCAGCAGATAGTGGAAATTGCCACAGAGTTACAAATATCACCTGATACATTGCAACAAGCGGAACGAGATTGGTTAGTCAAACAAAGCGAAGTTGAACAACGTAAAACTTTTAATCTTTATCGTCAAAGTAAATTTAAAAAACGGTTAGGAAATTACGCAATTATTAATATTTTTTTCCTAGCTATGGATGCCATTAGTGGCGGTATTTCTTGGTCACTTTATATCTTACTAGGTTGCGGATTAGCCATATCCTTAGATATTTGGAATACTTTTCAAACCCAAGGTGAAGATTACGAAATCGCTTTTCAACGATGGAATCGCAACCATCAAATTAAACAAACAATCAATACAGTTCTAAATAGATGGTTTAAGGTATTTAGTCCTTAAACTTTAGATACAGTTAAAAAACTCAATATCGTCTATTTTCTATGCTCATCAGAAAACCGCCTGTGGGTGCAAAAAATAACAACAAGCGGTTTTCTAAGATATTTATGAGGTAAATTAGCTACTAGAACCAGAAGCGGCTAATTCTGCTAACCGTTCTTGTTGATCTTGCGATATACAAGATTGAATTACCGTCTCTATATCACCTTCCAAAATAGGGTTAAGGGTAAAATTTTGACCTAAACGATGGTCAGTCACCCGGCTATCTTTATAATTGTAAGTGCGAATTTTTTCCGAACGAGAACCCGTACCCACTTGTAAGCGCCGCATGGAAGTCACAGCATCCTGTTGTTCTCGCAATTTCAACTCATACAACTTAGCCCGGAGAATTTGCATCGCCCGTTCCTTATTCTGTAACTGACTCCGTTCTTCCGTACAGAAAATCCGAATCCCAGTCGGTTTGTGGAACAAATCAGCGGCTGTTTCCACCTTGTTCACGTTTTGTCCACCCGCACCACCAGAACGCGCCGTACTCATTTCAATATCTTTCGGGTCAATATGAATTTCCACCTCATCCACTTCTGGCATAATTGCTATAGTAGCAGTAGAAGTGTGAACCCTTCCCCCAGATTCCGTTGCTGGTACGCGCTGTACACGATGTACACCAGATTCAAACTTCAGTTTACTGTAAACACTATCACCTTGAATTTCTAGAATTACTTCCTTATACCCGCCCATTTCACCCGAAGATTCGCTGACTAGCTTCACCTTCCAACCTTGGACATCAGAATAGCGAGAATACATCCGCAGTAAATCTCCCGCCCAAATACTCGCTTCATCACCACCAGTCCCAGCGCGAATTTCCAACATGATATTTTTATCATCGTTGGGGTCACGGGGTATCAGCAACACTTTTAAGCGATTTTCCAGATATTCTAGCTTTTCCTCTAGTTCGCTGACTTCCAATGCTGCCATTTGTTGCAACTCTAGATCGCTATTTGACTCTTTGAGGATCTGACGCGCTCCTACTAATTCATCTTGGGTTGTTTTCCAAGTTTCATAGGTATCAACTACCTCTTCCAAGGAAGAACGAGACTTGGCAATTTTTTGATACTCATCAGGATTACTAGCGGTATCAGGATCGGCTAAACGGCGTGTTAATTCATTAAATGTTTGTTCAACAGATTTAAGTTTATCCAGTAAATATATTTCTGCCATGATGACTACATAAGCTCCTAAAAAATAACAAGTGGGCTACTGCATTAAATGACAAGCGACCCAGCACTATGCAGGGTCGTCTATGGCTTCCGCCATGCTATCAATAGTTACAGCCAACCAGCTACTTTTGATTATCGTCGCCAGTTTGAGTTTCAGTTTCAGTTTGAGTGCTGGACATACCATATTTACGGAGGAAGCGTTCTACACGGCCTTCAGTATCAATCATTTTCTGAGTACCAGTGTAAAAGGGGTGATTTCCAGACCAAACATCTACGTGTAATTCTGGCTTGGTAGCACCAATGGTCATAATAACTTGACCATTACAGTAGACTTTAGCGTCTGGATACCATTTGGGATGAATATCAGGTTTAGCCATTGTTTTTTTGGTTGCGAATCTATATAAATTGTGACTGGGGATTGGGGACTGGGGATTGGGGATTGGGGACTGGGGACTGGGTAAAAGTTTTTCCTTCTGAACTCCTGACTCCTGACTCCTGACTCCTATCTTAACGTTTGGAGTATTGAGGTGCTTTGCGGGCTTTGTGCAAACCGTATTTCTTCCGTTCTTTAGCTCGTGGGTCACGAGTTAAATAGCCTTCAGTTTTCAGCGGTGAACGGTTATCTGGGTCAAGTTGACACAAAGCACGGGCAACTCCTAGACGAATAGAATCAGCCTGTCCAGTTAAGCCACCACCTTCGGCTTTCACCAAAATGTCGTATTCGCTTTCTAATCCCAAGGTTTCCAAAGGTGCTTTAATAGCTCCTAAGTAGTTGGGATTGAATTGGAAATACAAATCTCCATCTTTGCCATTAACAGTCATTTTCCCTTCACCGGGAACTAGACGGACACTAGCAACTGAACATTTACGGCGACCAGTACCCCAGTAAACGGCACGACCGCTAGTAGTTTCTGCTACTTGCATTAATTTTCTCCAGGAATTGTACTAATTGTGATTTCTTTGGGTAGTTGTGCTGCATGAGGATGAGTTGGGCCTGCATACACTTTCAGCTTGGTAAATAATTGCTTACCCAAACTATTTTTAGGTAACATACCTTTAATAGCGTGTTCAAGGATTCTTTCGGGTAAGCGCTGTTGCAACTTAGCGAAAGTTTCTGTTTTCATTCCACCAGGACGGCCGGAATGACGACGGTAAACTTTTTGGGTGCGCTTTTTACCTGTAACTGCCACTTTCTCAGCATTGATAATAATGACAAAATCCCCTGTATCCATATGGGGTGTAAATTCAGGTTTCTTTTTGCCTCTGAGGATCATTGCAACTTCGGTAGCAAGACGACCCAGACGTTTATCTGTAGCGTCTACTAAGTACCAATCGCGCTCAATAGATGCTTGAGGGGGAAGGTAGGTTTTAGTCATTTTTTTTGTCAGTTGTCAGTTGTCAGTTGTCAGTTGTCAATTGTCAGTTGTCAGTTGTCAATTGTCAGTTGTCAGTTGTTAGTTGTCAATTGTCAATTGTCATGACCCATGACTAGGTATGGTTGGGTGTCATACCAAATTTTTGGCGGAAAGGGAAAATCGGGATAACCGACTCTCAACAAGCATAACCCGTGAGCAGGTGCAGAATATTTCACTTCTTCCCGGCGTTCTTGTTGCCAGATGTCGGTGAAGTTATCTAGAGTCCGCTGACCAGAACCTACTTGTACTACCATTCCGATTAATAGCCGCACCATGCCATATAAAAATCCATTAGCCTGAATTTCAATATGGATAAATGCTCCACTACGACGGCATTCTACTACTTGCACTTCTACCCAGGAATGCGATCGCGCTGACCCAGCCCGTTCAAAAGCAGATAAATGGTGTTTTCCCAGTAGCGGTTTCAGGGCAGATGTAATTAAGTCTGCATCCAAGGGGGCATAATAATAATGCCAACTGAAAGGTTGCGCGAATAAATTCGGTAAATTTTCAGTATAGATAGTGTAGCGATATCGTCGGTAAACTGCGCTAAAACGAGCGTGCCAACTTTCACTTACACCTGCTGATGCCCTGATCAATATCCCTGGGGGCAAATAGCCATTGAGAACCTTTGCCCACCTGTGAGCAGGAATTGAACCTGTAGCTTGAAAATGGGCTACTTGAGCGGCAGCATGGACTCCAGAATCAGTTCTACCTGCTCCGTGGAGTGTCACATGATACCCTAGAACAGTGGCTATAGCTGTTTCTATCTCTTCCTGGACAGTGCGCTGTCCTTTTTGTCTTTGCCAGCCGTGAAAATGAGTACCTATGTACTGAATAACCAAGGCTACTCGCTGAGTAGAATTATGCTGGCTGCTTTCTAACATAGTTGTTTGTCAGTTGTCAGTCGTCAGTTGTCAGTTGTTTTTTATTTGCTACTGACCAATGACTAATGACTAATAACTTTAAACTAGTTCAATAATCGCCATTTCAGCATGATCACCGCGACGGGGGACGGTATGCAGAATGCGAGTATAACCACCTTGACGGCCAGCATACCGAGTTGGGGCTTGCTCGAATAGTGCATGAACCAGGGCTGTGTCGTAGATATAACCTAACGCCTTGCGACGTGATGCTAAAGATCCATCTTTAGCTAGGGTAATCATTTTATCTACTTCACTACGAACAACTTTAGCTCTGATTAAAGTTGTAGTAATTCGACCATGACGTACCAACTCTGTTGTCAAGGCTCTGAGAAGAGCTTTACGTTGATCCGCTGGTTTACTAAGTTTTTTGACTCGGCAACGATGGCGCATAATAATGCAAAGAGTGAATTATTAATGGTTTTGATTTAGCTAGGCTTAGAGCTTCTTTCTTGAGGTAAAGTAATACCTAAGCGACGCTGTAAAGCTTCCACTACTTCTTCTGCTGACTTTTGACCAAAGTTTTTGATTTCTAAAAGGTCTTCTTGGGTGTAATCCAATAAGTCGGCTACGGAATTTACTTGAGCGCGTTTGAGACAGTTATAAGCTCTGACAGATAACTGTAATTCTTCAATCGGAATTTGCGCGGTGGGATCATCTGGGATATCTGAACCTGTATCCGTTGGTTCTAAGGAGATATCTTTCAATGGGTTGAATAAATCTACCAAAATTCCAGCGGCAGATGATAGAGCTTCTTGAGGAGAAATACTACCATTAGTCCATACTTCCAACAGTAGTCGGTCTTTCAAAGAACCATCGTCACGGGTTTCTTCAACACTATAGTTGACTTTCCGTACGGGCATAAACACTGAGTCAATTTGGAGAAAATCCAAAGATGTGGCTTCTTCTCTGCCTCGTTCTACAGTCCTGTAGCCTTTGCCTTTCTCAATCCGAAATTCCATTTCCAGTTTTCCACCTTCAGCAATGGTGGCGATATACTGGGTCGGGTCAATCACTTCTACTTCACTAGGTAAGTCGAAATGCGCTACAGTAACTGTTGCTGGGCCGTTCACGAGTAAGCGACCAATTTGGGGTTGAGAAGAATAACTCTTGAGAATGACATCCTTCATTCGCATGAGGATTTCTAGTACGTCTTCTCTTACCCCTGGAACTGTCGCAAACTCATGGCTAACACCAGCAATTCTCACCGCTGTTACTGATGTCCCTTCTAAGTTAGAAAGTAAAACCCGCCGCAACGCGTTACCAACAGTTGTCCCTTGACTGCGCTCTAGGGGTTCTAGAACGAACTTACTGTAATAGCTCCGACTTTCCTCAGCATTAGACTCTACACATTCAATTTGAAACTGAGCCACGGAGTAGCCTCCCTTGTTAAGGTGCTGCTAGAAGACAAATTAACTGCTTCTCAAATTTTCTTGAAAGCGAACTTATTTACCCCACGCGTCTAAATTCAACAAGTATTCGCTTGGGGAAAATAGTTCAAAATTACCAGCCACAGAGGGCATTGTTGATGATTTCCCAAGGGTTCTAGCTTTTGGCTTGATTACCCAATAGGTTCTGTTTAAACTCGACGGCGCTTGGGTGGACGGCAACCGTTATGGGGAATTGGGGTAATATCTCGAATGAGTGTAATTTCCAATCCTGCACCTTGAAGCGCCCGAATAGCGGTTTCTCTACCTGCACCGGGACCACTCACCATGACTTCGATTTGCCGCATTCCTTGGTCTGTGGCTCGTCTAGCTGCGCTTTCAGCAGCGGTTTGTGCAGCAAAGGGAGTTCCCTTTTTTGCCCCTTTAAATCCACTAGAACCAGCACTTGCCCAGGAGATAACATCTCCATTTTGATCGGTAATCGTGACAATGCTATTGTTGAAGGTAGACTGAATGTAGGCAACCCCATTGGGTACGTTCCGTTTCTGCTTTTTGCTCCCGGATTTTTTCGTTGGTTGTCTGGCCATATTTCTTTAGTGAATTTAAGGTACAACTTGCTAATTGCAGCAAGTTTAGAAAAATTATTTGCCAGGGGCTTTCTTCTTACCAGCCACTGTCTGTCTTCTACCGCGTCTGGTTCTTGCGTTGGTCCGGGTTCTTTGTCCACGCACTGGTAAGCCCATGCGGTGTCTACGACCTCTGTAACAGCCAATATCAACTAAACGTTTAATATTTAGTCCTTCTAGACGACGTAAATCTCCTTCAACCTGATAGTTGCTTTCGATTTCTCCTCTGAGGGCAGCTACATCAGCATCAGACAGGTCTTTTACGCGGGTATCTGGGTTAACGCCAGTAGCTGCGAGAATTTGATGTGATCTAGTTAAGCCAATTCCGTAAATGTATGTTAGACCAATTTCTACACGCTTATCGCGGGGAAGGTCTACGCCGGAAATCCGTGCCACAATGAATCTCTCCCTATTGTTTTCGTAGTTGCAGTTAGCAAAGTGCGATTTTGTGGCTTTAGCCATTTCATGGTCGCGGGTTTAACTTTGCTTTGATAGATAGTTTCTATCCTTGGCGTTGTTTGTGTTTGGGATTTTCACAAATCACCATCACGCGACCACGACGCTTGATCACGCTGCACTTTTCACAAATTTTCTTAACTGAGGCTCTGACTTTCATGCCTTTTAAAATTGACTCCAAATAGTAAATTATAGCATTTCTAGAAGAAATATTTCAGTTATGTAACTAGAAAAAGACCAGTTGATTTATGTATGGTAAGATTCTCTGTTATTGATTTTATTTCTTCCGCAGGCGATAGGTGATTCTACCTTTGGTTAAGTCGTAGGGTGTTAATTCAACTTTGACGCGATCGCCAGGTAAAATCTTGATGTAATTACGGCGAATTTTCCCAGAAATGTGTGCCAGGACATTAAAGCCGTTATCTAAGTCAACACGAAACATTGCATTAGGCAACGATTCGGTGACAGTCCCTTCCATTTCAATTAAATCTTGCTTAGACAAGTTTTTTCCTCAACTCAATAATCTCATGTTGTCCTTGTCCACTTTCATGGCAAGAACACAATTGGAGAAAAATATCAACAGTTTAATAATATATCTTAGCTAAAATTGACTTACGCCTGGCTTGGAAGATAGGGGCGAGGTAATAAGGCAATGGAAAAATTTTTTCTCTCTGCCGACATAGACCGCTACCCCTGAGTTTCTTTAAGCAGCTATGATATTTTTCAAATCAGTAAAAACTTCTTCTTGGGACTGATTACCGTTGACTGTGAGGAGTTTTTGGCGATCGCTGTAAAAGTTAATCAAGGGTGCAGTATCATCACGGTAGACTTCCAAGCGCCGACGAATCACTTCTTCAGTATCATCTTTTCGTCCGCGTCCTAATAACCGAGTAATGACAGTTTCATCTGGTGCATCCAGATTAACTACCTTTTCACCACCCTGTCCTAGACTTTTCAGTAATTCTGCCAGAAATTCTGCCTGTGTAACTTTACGAGGAAAGCCGTCCAAAATCCAACCTGTTTTAGTATCTGATTGTTGCAGGCGTTCCTTTACCATATCTTCTACTAATTTATCGGGGACTAATTCGCCTTTATCCATGAAACTTTGGGCTTGCATTCCCAAAGTTGTTTTCTCTTGAATAGCTTGACGTAAAATGTCACCTGTAGAAATATGGGGAATCTGCAAAAATGCAGCCAAGGTTTGAGCTTGAGTTCCTTTACCAGCACCCGGTGGTCCCAAGAAGATTAATCGCGTCACTATTGTTTCACCATTCCTTCATAACGCTGAGAGATGACGTAAGTTTGGATTTGTTTAGCCGTATCAATTGCCACACCGACTAAAATTAACAAAGATGTTGCCCCCAGTCCTTTAAAGGTGGGAACTTTTAAGGCACTTTCTACGGCCGTGGGAATAATTGCCACTAAACCTAGAAAGATAGCTCCTAAAAAAGTAAGTCGGTTTGTCACCCGTTCAATATACTCACTAGTAGCTTTTCCGGGACGAATACCGGGAATACTAGAACCCATTTTTTTCAAATTCTGAGCCACATCTACTGGGTTGAGAATCAACGAAGAATAGAAATAGCTGAAGAAAACAATGGAAGTTAAGTAAACGAGAGCATATACCCAAGGTGCAGAACCACCTGGACTTAAATAGGTATTAACAATGTTTGCTAATTCGGGATTCTTAGTGAAATTGGCGACTAAAAGTGGCAAACTCAGGATTGCGGCTGCGAAAATAATCGGCATTACCCCACCAGAGTTGAGACGTAGGGGTAAATAACTCCGCTGTTCTGCTAAAACTCTTCTACCTACTTGACGACGGGCAGAAATAATGGGGATGCGGCGCATTCCTTCTTGTACGAACACAATACCCACGATTGTGAACATAAAAACCACTACAAGAACGATGACGCGCCCGACTATTTCCCGTCCACCAACTTGTACCAAGTCAATGGTATCGCCGAGAGACTTGGGTAAAGATGCCACAATGTTGACAAAAATCAACAAAGATGCCCCATTACCAATACCCCGTTCTGTAATCAGTTCAGATGCCCACATGACGAACATTGAACCAGCAGTGAGAGCGATCGCCGTTTCTGCTACGAATATCGGACCTGGTGTTTTGGCAAATTGTTGGAGAAATAATGCCGAAAAAGCCACACTTTGAATAATTGCCCAAATTACAGTCACATAGCGGGTAATTTGTGATATTTTCCGCCGACCTGCTTCGCCTTCATTTTTCTGGAGATTTTCTAAAGATGGCAGAGCAGAAGTGAGTAATTGGATAATAATGGACGCATTAATAAAGGGCAAAATCCCTAAAGCAAAGACACCTAAAGTAGAGAGTCCCCGCCCAGAGAATATATCCAATAAACCAAAGATGGAATTGTTGCCCGATATAGCTTCAGCAAACTTAGGTCTATCAATTCCTGGGACAGGCAAAAAGATACCCAGGCGAACCAAAATTAAAATACCGACAGTGACAAGCAGCCTACCTCTCAGTCCGGCTGCTTGCGCCATCTGCATAAAAGTTTCTTGAGCTGTTGGGGCTTTGTCTCGACTGATCATAGAGTTTTACCTTTGAAGTCCTAACTATGATTTACGTGATTCATGATGATGAAGATGATTAAGCCGTCTGAACTGTGATTTTTGTGATTTATTTGATGAAGATGATTACCCTAATCACATTCATCATCCTAATCATATAAATCATCTTAATCATAAAAATCATAGTTCAGACTTTTATGCAGCTTCACAACTTCCACCAGCAGCCTCGATTTTGATTCGAGCTTGGCCTGTGAAAGCAGCAGCTTTTACCTGAAGAGGAACATTCAATTCCCCATTCCCCAAAATTTTCAATTGGCCTTTAACAGTGGTTAAGATCCCCGCTGCTTTTAAGGATTCCAATGTTACCTCTGAGTTAGCAGGTAAATCATTTAATTTCTCTACATTAATCGTAGTGTAGATTCTCCGGTTCATCAGGGGGAAACCCTTGAGTTTAGGTATCCGGCGGTACAATGGCTGTTGACCACCTTCAAAACCTGGTCTTGTCCCACTACCAGAACGGGATTTTTGACCACGCATCCCTAAACCAGCACTAGCACCTTGTCCAGCAGAAATACCTCTACCTACACGCTTACGGCGTTTTTTAGAGCCTTTTTGGGGCTTAACATCATTAAGTCTCATTTTGGTTTGTGATTTTAGATTTTAGATTTTGGATTTTAGATTGAGAATCTGATACAAAGACTGACTAAATATAGAGTTTCTCAATGGCGATACCGCGATCTTCAGCAACTTCACTTAATGTTCGCAGGGTAGATAGAGCGTTGACTGCTGCTCTGGCGTTGTTCAAAGGGTTGTTTGAACCTAGTTGTTTAGCGAGAATGTTACGTATTCCTGCTAACTCTAATACAGTCCGTACAGCACCCCCGGCAATTACCCCTGTACCTGGTGCGGCTGGGCGCATCATGACTTTAGCACCGCCACCAACACCATCAATGGGGTGAGGAATAGAATTGGATTTGGTGATCGGGATGTCAATTAGATGTTTTTTACCATCAGCGACACCTTTTTTAACTGCACCAATTACATCTGATGCCTTACCAACTCCGACTCCAACTTGTCCACGTTCATTACCGACGACGACAATGGCACGGAAGCTGAGTTTTTTACCACCTTTGACGACTTTACTCACCCGGCGGATTTGGATAACTCGCTCTTGCCAGGTGGTTTCTTCTTTTTTTGTACGGCTTGCTTTACGACGACCGGTTACCATAATCAATGCTCTCTTTTAGTTGTCAGTTGTCAGTTGTCAGTTGTCAGTTGTCAGTTGCTACTGACTATTGACTACTGACGGACTTAGAAATCTAAACCAGCCTCGCGTGCCGCCTCGGCTAAGGCCTTGACGCGACCATGATAGAGGTTGCCACCACGGTCAAAAACGACTTTAGTGATGCCTTTTTCTAGGGCGCGGACAGCTACCAGTTTACCAACTTGCACTGATGCGTCACAGTTGGCACCGGAAGCGATGCTAGATTTCAATTCTGGTTCTACGGTTGATGCCGCTACTATAGTTTCCTGCTTGGCATCATCAATCAATTGAGCATAAATATGCTCATTGGATCGAAATATGGACAAACGTGGACGTTCTGGGGAACCGTTGACTTTGCTACGAACGCGCCGATGACGACGTTGTTTTGATTCTTTGCGTGTAAGTTTCATATTTACTTCTTACCACCCTTACCAGTCTTACCAGCTTTGCGTCTGACCACTTCACCTGCATAGCGAATACCTTTACCTTTGTAGGGTTCAGGTGGACGAACGGCACGGATTTTAGCTGCTGTGTTGCCGACAATTTCTTTGTCATAACCGCTGACTATGACATTAGTAGTCCCTTCTACTGCAAATTGAACTCCTGCTGGAGGTTCAATTTGGACTTGATGGCTATAACCCATATTTAAAACTAGGTTACTGCCTTGAAGTTGGGCGCGATAACCAACCCCTTGGATTTCCAAGCGACGTTGAAAACCCTGGGATACTCCCTCCACCATGTTGGCCACTAGGGTGCGGCTCAAACCGTGCATTTGTCTGGAGGTACGGGTTTCATCCCGACGAGTAACTATCAATGTTTCTCCTTCTTGGGAGACTATGACATTTTTAGGTAGTAGACGGGAAAGTTCGCCTTTAGGACCTTTCACTACTACTTTGACACCATCAATCGCCACTTGCACTTTGGCGGGAATGGTAATTGGACGTTTACCAATACGAGACATGATTTTTTGTTCTTTGTCAGTTGTTTTTTGCCAGTTGTCAGTTGTTCGTTGTTTTGCCACTGACCAATGACCAATGACCAATGACGACTACCAAACGTGGCAAAGCACTTCACCGCCTAGATTTTGGCGGCGTGCTTCGCGGTCAGTCATAATCCCACTGGATGTAGAAATAATGGCAATACCGATACCGCCTAGCACTCTTGGTAATTCTTTTCTATTGGAGTAAACACGCAAACCTGGTTTACTCACTCGTTTTAGGGCAGTGATTAGGGGTTGGCGATTTTTACCTTTGTATTTCAGGGAAATAACTAGGTTCCGCTTAATTCCTTCTCCTGCTTCTTCAACTTCCGCAATGAAGCCTTCTTCTCGCAGTACCTTGGCAATATTACGAGTCATCTTTGTAGCTGGTACTTGCGTAGTTTGATGCCTTGCCATATTGGCATTGCGGATGCGCGTCAGCATATCTGCAATTGTGTCGTTAGCCGCCATCGTTCCCTCTTTAGATGAACTTATTGATCGCGAAAGGGCATTCCCATTTCCTTAAGTAAGGCGCGGCCCTCTTCGTCGGTTTTTGCCGTAGTAATGATAGAAATATCTAAACCCCGGACTTGATCGATTCTGTCATATTCCACTTCTGGAAAAATTAGCTGTTCCCGCACACCTAGAGTGTAGTTGCCACGGCCGTCAAAGCTTTTGGGGCTGACACCGCGAAAGTCTCTGATTCTGGGTAGTGTCAGGTTAATCAGACGATCTAAGAAAGCGTACATCCGTTCGCCTCTTAGTGTCACCATAATCCCTACAGGCATACCTTGACGAATTTTAAAGCCGGCGATCGCTTTCTTTGCCCGTGTTACCACAGGTTTTTGTCCAGTAATCAGGGCAATTTCGCTGATAGATGCCTCTAGTGATTTAGCGTTTTGAGCAGATTCTCCCAAACCTCTGTTGATAGTTATCTTAATCACCTTAGGCACTTGATGCACGTTGGTGTATTCAAACTGAGTAATCAATTTGGGAGTAATTGTCTCTTGATATACGGTTTTAAGTCGTGTTTTCGCCATAGTGTTTGTCCTTATATCCCCTGGTCTTGGTCAGGGTCGCTTTCCTCCAATTAAAAATGCCAAATTAAAAATTAAAAATTGAAATTGCGAATTTTTTAATTTTTAATTCTTAATTTTTAATTGGTGAGAATTTCACCTGTTTTTTTGAGCATTCTCACTTTCTTGCCTTCGGCGGTGAAAGTGTAGCAAACGCGACTAGCGACGTTTTGCTTGGTGGAATAGAGCATCACATTGGAGCTATGAATGGGGTACTCCTGGGTGACTATTTGCCCTGATTCACCTTCTTGTTGAGGTTTCACGTGCTTGGTTTTAAAGTTGACACCTTTGACAAGGACTTTGCTCAATTGTGGTAGTGCTTTAATCACTTCCCCAACTTTACCTTTATCTTTGCCAGCGATGACTTGCACAGTATCACCGGTTTTGACGTGCATTTTATGAAAAACTTTGGGTTGTGGGCGCTTTGCCATTACAGCACCTCCGGAGCCAGAGAAACAATTTTAGTAAAGTTTTTGTCGCGCAGTTCACGAGCTACCGGACCAAATACCCTTGTACCTCTAGGATTACCTTCTTTATTGATAATCACTGCGGCGTTATCGTCAAAACGGATAGCCATGCCACTGTCACGACTAATAGCTTTACGAGTACGTACAATTACTGCTTCTACAACATCTGACTTTTTTACAGCCATGTTGGGTGAAGACTCTTTGACAACAGCGATAATTCTATCGCCTACGCCACCATAACGGCGGTTACCTGCACCTAATACGCGGATGCACATTAGTTTTTTAGCACCGCTATTATCTGCGACATTCAGATAAGATTGGGGTTGAATCACAACTGGTCTCTCTTCTAGGGTCGTTGTAGCTGATGGTACAACTGTTTACTAAGTAGCTTTAATGTTCAGGATTTCTTTGACTTGCCAACGCTTGGTTTTGCTCAGGGGTCTAGTTTCCTGAATCCGCACCCGGTCGCCTATTTTGCAAGTATTCTCTTCGTCGTGAACTTTATAGCGGCGGGTTTGAACTACGATTTTGCCGTACTTGGGGTGAGGAGCGCGGTTTTCTATGGCTACTACCACAGTTTTTTGCATTTTATCGCTCACTACCAAGCCAACTCGTTCTTTGACTGCCATAATCTCCTACTTTTGTTCTTGATCTGAAAGACTCGCTCCCCGTTTCCGTTCTCCTTCTACTGTCAGTAATTGGGAGAGCCGATGGCGTGCGTGTTTGAACTGGTGAGGCTTTTCTAATTGTCTAGTGGCTTTTTGTAAGCGCAACTGGAATAGTTGTCTTTTCACAGCGACAATTTCTTCAGCCAACCGTTCGTCATTTAATTCTCTAGCTTCTGAAATCTTGGGAAGAGGCATAAACTACTCCTGCTCCTGTGGTTGAGAGCGGGTAATAAACTTGGTCTTAATTGGTAACTTACTGTCAGCTAATCGCATAGCTTCGCGGGCAATTTCTTCAGTAACGCCGCCAATTTCAAACATGATCCGGCCTGGTTTGACTACGGCTACCCAAAACTCTGGGTTACCTTTACCAGAACCCATCCGGGTTTCAGCAGGACGCATGGTGATTGGTTTGTCAGGGAAAATCCGAATCCAGATTTTGCCACCCCGGCGAATATACCGAGTCATTGCCCGACGGGAAGCCTCGATTTGCCGTGAGGTAATCCAAGATGGTTCTTGGGCTTGGAGTCCAAAGTCCCCAAAGTTGAGGGTACTGCCTCGGCTGGCAAGACCTTCCATGCGTCCGCGTTGTTGTTTGCGGAATTTAGTTCTTCTAGGACTTAACATGATTTGTCAGTTGTCGGTTGTCAGTTGTCAGTTGTCAGTTGTCAGTTTTTTTACTACTGACTATGAGCATTGACTAGGCTTCATTGGAGCGGTCTTCAAACTGTTGACGACGACGTTGTTGTTGTCGGCGACGGGGTTCGCGTTCACGGTCACGATCTCCACGTTCACGGTCTTTAGCTGGTTGAGCGGGAGCTTGTTCCTGTCCAGGAATAATTTCGCCTTTAAAGACCCAAACTTTAATTCCGAGAATTCCGTAAACTGTCTTAGCTGTGCAGCCAGAATAGTCAATATCAGCGCGTAAGGTGTGGAGAGGAACTCTACCTTCACGAGTCCACTCTGAGCGGGCAATTTCTGCACCGTTGAGCCGACCACCGACTTGAACTTTGATTCCTTGGACACCTGCTCTTTGAGCGCGTTGAATTGCTTGACGCACAACTCGGCGGAAGGAAACCCGACGTTCTAATTGTTGAGCAATGTATTCAGCAATCAGGTAAGCATCAGCATCAACTCGTTGGACTTCAACAACGTTAATGCGAATTTGGCGATTACCACCCAAAGCTCCTTGTAGTCCAAGACGCAATGATTCAATACCTTGACCACCACGACCTACAACCACACCTGGTCTAGCTGTGCGGACTTCTAGGTCAATTTGATCAGCTTTGCGCTCAATTCTCACTTCGGAAATACCGGCGTTATTTTGAGCGTATCTACCTAGTTTTTGCTCAATGTATTGACGGAGTTTGTAGTCTTCTTGGAGAAGTTCTGGATAACGGTCAGGTTCTGCAAACCAACGGGATTGGTGTTCTTGAGTTATACCCAGTCGAAAGCCGACTGGATGAATTTTCTGTCCCACAAAAGCTTCCTCTAAAATTTCTTACTGTACGCAATTTTCTTGTGCCTGTATGGCTGTTTACTCAGCAGTAGCAACCGCGGAAACAGCAACAGTGATATGACACGTTGGTTTGCGAATTTGGTAAGCTCGACCTTGCGCTCTGGGTTGAAACCGTTTTAGCACTGGTCCTTGGTCGGCATAGGCTTGACTGATCACCAAACTGGATCTGTCTAAACCAGCATTATGCTCGGCATTAGCTGCGGCACTTCTGAGAACCTTTAAGATGGGGTCACAAGCGCCATAGGGCATAAATTCCAGTAGGATTAGTGCTTCTCTGTATGAACGGCCGCGAATTTGATCAAGTACACGGCGCACTTTATAGGGAGAAATGCGTATATAGCGGGCGATTGCCTTAACTTCAGTAGTGTCAGTTGCCATTTTCATAACTTACTCTATGTTTGTCAATTAAAAATTTAGAATTAAAAATTAAAAATTCTCATGTTTTAATTTTTAATTTTTAATTTTTAATTGATCTATCTCCCTGATTTTTTGTCACTTTTACCATGACCTCTGTAGGTACGGGTAGGAGCAAATTCTCCTAACTTATGACCGACCATCTGTTCATTGACAAATACGGGAATGTGCTGCCGTCCATTGTGAACAGCGATAGTATGACCTACCATCAAGGGCAAAATTGTCGAAGCTCTCGACCAAGTTTTAACCACTTGTTTTTCATCTTTTGCGTTTAACTTCTCAATTTTCTTGAGCAGATGGTCAGCAACAAAAGGACCTTTTTTTAAAGAACGACCCATAGTTCAATTTTTGATTTGGGATTATTGTCAATTGATAATTGATAATGCTTAATTGTCAATTGTCAAATTTGATGTTAGGACTGACGACCACCACGACCACGTTTAGATGATTTGCGGCGACGACGGATAATCAATTTAGTGCTGGCTTTCTTGCGATTCCGTGTCTTAGCCCCTAAAGTAGGTTTACCCCAAGGTGTGACAGGACCGGCTCTACCGATAGGCGCTCTACCTTCACCACCACCATGTGGGTGATCCACTGGGTTCATGGCACTACCTCTCACCTTGGGACGACGGCCTTTCCAGCGATTTCGTCCAGCTTTACCAGCACTGAGGTTTCTGGCATCTGTATTACCGACTTGTCCAATGGTGGCGTAGCAATCACGCCGAATCAAGCGGACTTCACCTGAAGGTAACTTTAAGGTTACATAGTTGCCTTCTTTAGCGACAACTTGAGCTACTGCACCAGCAGCCCGCACGATTTGACCACCTTTACCTGGTGTCATTTCGACGTTGTGAACACTAGTACCCAAGGGCATATTCGATAGAGGTAAGGCATTACCATCTTCGATAGGAGACTCAGGTCCAGCAATTATCTTTGTGCCTACAGTCATGCCATTTGTTTGCAAGATGTAGCGTTTTTCGCCATCTTCATACAACACTAAAGCGATCCGCGCATTGCGGTTAGGATCGTATTCAATGGCTGTAACTGTAGCGGACATATTCCGCTTATCTCGCTTAAAGTCGATAATGCGGTATAGTTGTTTGTGTCCGCCACCCCGACGACGGCTGGTTATCCGCCCTTGATTGTTCCGACCTTTAGGACGATGAACTGATTCAGTTAATGATTTTTCTGGCTCAGTTTTCGTAATTTCGGCAAAATCGGAGATGATAACTTGGCGAGTACTGGAGGTATAAGGGCGATAAGAACGAGTACCCATAAGTGATTTTGGAGTTTTGAATTTTTAATTCAGAATTTTTTTGATTTCGATTTTCGATTTTTAATTGTTTTTTGGCAATTATTTATTAGCCCAATTGCAAATCTCTAATCTAAAATTCTTAAACTTCTGGGAAGAGAACTTTTCTGATTTTTTCTTCGTCCCCAGGAGCAACGGTGACAATAGCTCGCTTGTATTGGGGTTTATAACCAATAAATCTACCTACGCGTTTTTGTTTGCGTGGAGGGTTAGCGGTATTGACTTTGACGACCTTAACTGCAAATAGGTCTTCAATGGCGGCTCTAATTTGTGGCTTAGTGGCTTTAGGAATTACTTCAAATACGTATTTGTTTTGTTCCATGAGCATGGTCGCTTTTTCGGTGAGAATGGGGCGACGCACTAAATCCGGTAGATCACGGGTGGCAACTACTTTAGGCACTGTAGACCTCCTGGATCTTATCTAGGGTTGATGATGTGACGATAATTTTGTCAGCGTGGAGCAAGTCGTAAACGTTTAACTGGTCAGCGGGAATCAGTTTTAAGTTTTCGATGTTACGGGCTGATAAAAGCACGTTTTCTGCTATTTCAGACAAAATCAACAGTGTCTTTTGTTCTGATGTTGCACCCCATCTAGCTAATGCTGCTACGAGATCCTTGGTTTTAGGACGCTGTAACTCGTTGCTAAATTCTTCAACAACTATTAGATCTTCAGCACGGTCAACAAATGCTGTCCGCAATGCCAAACGGCGTTCTTTACGGTTCATTTTTAGGTCGAAATCTCTGGGTTTTGGTCCAAAGATCACACCACCACCACGCCATAATGGTGAACGGATAGAACCAGCACGGGCGCGACCTGTGCCTTTTTGCCGCCAAGGTTTACGACCACCACCACGAACTTCTGCACGAGTTTTAGTGCTGACAGTTCCCTGGCGAGAATTGGTCATTTGTCTGACTAGGGCGCGGTGTACGATATGCGCCGCTGTTGTTTCTTTGGCCACTCGGAGGTCGAAGCTTGTCTCTCCGACTTGCTCTCCTTGCCAATTTTTAATTACACTCTCTACCATCTTTGTGTCCTTTGTCAGTTGTCAGTTGTCAGTTGTTAGTTGTCTTTTTTTGCCCCTAACCAATGACTAAATGACTATTTTTTGCCAACTATAGTTGCAGGAACGACGCTCACTAAAGCTCCTGGTTTGCCAGGAATAGCTCCTTTAATGATGATTAAGTTGCGTTCTGCATCTACTCGTATTACTGTCAGTTTGCGAATTGTGACACGAGTACCGCCCAAACGTCCTGCCATCCTTTTACCGGGATAAACACGACCTGGGGTTGTCCCAGCACCGATAGAACCTGGCGCTCTATGGTTTTTGGAACCGTGTGACATGGGACCGCGAGCAAAGTTGTTACGCTTCTGGTTACCGGCAAAACCGCGACCAATACTTGTACCAACTACATCTACAATTTCACCGGCACTAAAAATATCTGCTTTAATTTCTTGACCTAAAGCATAATCACCAGTGCTATCGGTGCGATATTCATTCAGATGACGGACTGGTGGGGCGGAGGATTTAGCCAAATGTCCCAACAATGGTCTGTTCAGTGACTTGGGTTTAACTTCGCCATAACCAACCTGAATGGCAGAGTAACCGTCGGTCTGTTTCGTTTTAACTTGTGTAACGGTGCATGGACCGGCTTTGATGACGGTAACAGGAATGGAGACTCCTGCTTCATCAAATATTTGGGTCATGCCCAGCTTGGTGCCGAGAATACCTACAGACACAGTTACTGGTTCTCCTTTCGTTCTATTTTTTTGGAAGTCGAATGGGGACAGCTTTTGTCACTGTCGCTTGAGTGTAAACTTTACCTCTGAAATTTGGACTGGCGTTAAACAGTGCAAATTCTCGGCGACGCAACAATTTTTGTCCCTTTTGCTTTAGTGAATTTGTTTATTTTCACTTACTCAATCACAATAACAGGAATAAGTGCCTACTCTATGGAGAAGGTATTACTTCTGGAATCCAATGCGAGGCTTGATGGCTTTGCGCTGTGTGCAGCAATGCTTTTGTCCAAGCAGTTGCTTTGGCACTCTACCGTGGTAGCAGGACTTAAGTGGTTATTGACCCTCAGTATCCTTTTCCTTAGTCTTAACATAATGCCATGAAACCAACATTATTGCTAAGGAACTACTTATTTTCATACCCTAAACTATTGTTTAAGATTTTGCCTAATTTTTTTAGGATTTACGGGAGTGATTTGGTGTGAGAGCTTAAATATGAATTTGGCTCTTGATTTGACCTGAAAGCTTTTTTAGTTTAGCAGTCTCTTATGGAGTCAGCCAGTTTTATTCTTTTAGGGAAACTAACTAGAAACTCAGATGCTAGTAGTCTGTCAATCCAAAAATGACGGACTGTAGTGTGAGCGTCTCGCTCACGCGGGCAAGATGCCCGCACTACCAAAAACCCGTCAAAATAAATTTGACAGACTACTAGGACTAACTAGAAACTCTAAATAAGAAAGATGCCTAGCTAATTATACTATTCGGTCACAATCTAATAATATAAACTATTCATGACTTTTTGTCCAGTATTTTTTTGCTTTATGATGGGATGCTGAGGCGGAGGTAGGAAAAATTACCCATATTCCGGTTCCGAATTTTCAAGATTGGGAAAAATATCCTGCTTCATTTAACTTAATCTACCACTAGAGAGTGAATAATAGAGATATCTAAGTGGGATAGGAGAAAAATCTATGGCACTAATTACCACTGGCAACGGTTTCATCCGCAATTTGGAGAAATTTGGGGCGTTGGGTGTTTATGTTCCTCTGGAGGGGGGCTATGAAGGTCGCTATCTGCGCCGATTACGGGCGACTGGCTATGTTGCATTGCATATTACTGCGAGGGGACTGGGTGATGTAGCTGCGTATCTGACGCAAGTTCATGGTGTTAGACCACCACATTTAGGCAAAAGAAGCAATAGTAGTGGTGCGGCGGTGGGTGATGTATATTATTTACCACCAATGATCAGTTCTCATTTGGCACAATTACCTCCTAAGTCTAAGGGGTTGGTGTTGTGGATTATTGAGGGAAATATTCTTTCTGATCAGGAAGTTGAGTATTTGATGAATTTGCCTAAGTTAGAACCACGGGTTAAGGTGGTAATTGAGAGAGGTGGCGATCGCATTTTCCGCTGGACTCCTTTGGAAAAGACACTGTTAGCTAGTTAAGCAAATTGTCAGGGTGGGGAAAACCCCGCCCCTACTATGCAATTATTTCTAATTCTGGATTTCTTGTTGCACCCAAGCACGAAAGGATTTACTAGCTTGCACTTCATCTATTTGGCAATCTTGCAAAAATTGATAAAGTTTTTCTTTGGTGATTATAGAAAATGTGGGACTTTTTTCTCCTTCAACATATTGATGATTTTGAAGTTGATAAAATATCACTATTTCACCGTTATAACGCCAAAATTCTGGTACTCCCATGCTGGCATAAAAAGCAAGTTTATTGATGTCAGTATGAGTAATATCTACTTCTACAATTAAGTCGGGTGGTGGATCTTCATTTAAATCAACTTTTTTCCCAACTACTTGAGGTTGATTTTGAATGTAATAACAGTTATCCGGTTCAGCACTTCTTTGTAAATCATCACGATTTAAGGTAGTTGAACCCATTGTTTTAATTTTTAAACCCATTTCTTCTACCAAAATGCAGATGAATCGTTCAATTAATCTGGTAGCACTTTCATGTTCTTCTAAAGGCATGGTAATTTCTAATGTCCCTTGATCATAGATAAGTCGAGAGGAACGACTTTGCCCTAATGCTGCTAAAATTTGCTGATAATTTTGCCAACTGATATTGTGGAAAACTACTCGCTGTTCTGCGGGGGTAGTTTCTGGGGTAATATTGTTTGGTTTAGTGATTGTACTAACCATAGTTGCCCTTAAATTTAGCTTAATAGTTATTATAATATATTACGCAAAAGCGAGAATCGAGTGAATTTAAATTTGTCTACTCCCTTACAATTAATTGGACGTTCTGTAGAGTTTCAGCGGATTATTGAAATACTGGCAAAGGATGGTGATTTGTTAATTACTGGAGTCCCTGGTAGTGGGAGACGCACTTTAGTGAGAGGTGCAGCACAGGAGGTGAATACAGTTATCTTGGAAATAGACTGCATTCGCGCTACAGAAGCAGAGAGATTTGTGCAATTACTAGCGGAAGCGATTAGTCAAAACTGGGAAGCAGAGAAAGTTCAAACTTGGCTGAATGAAAATTCATCGGCATTTTTTACCTTTAATTCTGAAACTCAATTAAAACTAATTCGTTCTTTGGAACAAGAACAATTATGGCAAGCTTTCGCCAGTTTGTTAGACTTATTGGAAATAATGGCGGTTGATTTAAATCACCGCATATTGCTGATTTTAGAAAGTTTTCCCCATATTCGTTCTTGGGATCGTCAAGGTTTATGGGAAACTACATTTAGGAAAGAAGTTAAGGCTTATCCTCATGTTAGCTATG
This sequence comes from Dolichospermum sp. UHCC 0260, assembly GCF_009711985.1. Classification (NCBI taxonomy): domain Bacteria; kingdom Bacillati; phylum Cyanobacteriota; class Cyanophyceae; order Nostocales; family Aphanizomenonaceae; genus Dolichospermum; species Dolichospermum sp. UHCC 0260. The sequence continues at coordinate 26,386 of NZ_VIKZ01000045.1, forward strand.
TACTAATAGCCACCATTGCTGAGTCTAGCCAACATTCAGATGATACTAATTATCCCCTAGAAACTATCCAATTAGCCCCTTTAGCTAAGGATATTTTAGCCTTGTGGGCGAGGGAAATTTTACATACGCAAGGTTTCACCTTTGACTGTCATAGTCAAGCCTTACAGCTATTTCTAGAGGCGGTACAGGGACATATTGGCGATGGGATGGCGATTATTCGGCGGTTATCTGCGTCCCGTTGTGCAGATGGTTTAATTCGGGAGGAAGATGTTCAAAAGGCTATTGCAGGATTATTGAAAGATTTATCTATGACTTATGAATCTTTGCTGATGTTGTTACCTGCAAATCAGGTACATTTATTAGAATCTTTGGCTATTGATCCTACTGATAAACCTCAGAGTAAGGAGTATATTCAAAAGCATGGACTTTCACGGGGTGGGAGTCTGCAAGGTGCGTTAACTGGGTTACAGCATAAGGGTTTGATTTATGATGCTGAACATGGTTATCGTTTAGCTATGCCTTTGTTAGCTTTGTGGTTGCGGGAACGGTTGAGTTAATTTTGTTTCGCGCAAAGACGCTAAGGTGCAAAGGCGCGAAGGAAGAAGGTTAGAAGGTTACAATTCTGGTAAAAATTCAGGTTCTAATATTTGTGTGATTTCATAATGACAATTTTCTGGAAAGGTTTCATAGGGGAGGTTTGTTTCTTTGACTGCTAAGTTAATTCCATCTTGATAACTTAATAAAAAGGCTTCTTCTAAATAGGATTTTAAGCTGGGACTATCTGCTAATATTCGGTTGATTTGAGTCCGTTGTTCTCGAATTGTTGCTAACCAACTATTACTACGTTTTTCTGGTTGATGTTGCCATTTTAGTAAATGTCCTAATAATAAGGCTAAACGGTTGGTTAATTCTCTTCTTTCTTGTCTTCCCAATGTTTCTATTTCTTCAATTAAGTTGAGTTTATCTAGTGTTTCCCATTTTTCTTCTTTGAGTAGTTGTGCTTGTGTTTTTGTCCAGCTATAAAAATCAGAATTGTACAGTGTATTCATGGTTTTTACCTGTAAATTACTATATATTATTTAATTGTCAGAATCAGGATATCCAGGATGTAAA
>NZ_VIKZ01000045.1:27878-35567 GCF_009711985.1 Dolichospermum sp. UHCC 0260
CCGTCCATTTCCCTGAACAATATGCTTCACCGTCGTCAATGTTTCCAAACTAATAAATCCCCTGCGATGTCCTTTTTGATTGGACATTCCTAAAAATACAGCCTCTCCCCGTGAGGAGTGACGGGAAAAACGAGGAGAAGCATTTATGTAGGTGGAGGCGCTATTTACTCCTAATGCAAATTGGCGACTTTCTTGGTAAGACTCTGTGACAATACTATCAGCATGACTGCTACTATATTGATTAATCCAAGCGATCGCACTTTCTAAACTATCTACTAACTTAAAAGCTACTGTTTTGGTTAAATACGGTGTTCCCCATTCTTCATCTTTGGCTAATTGCAATTGGGGAAATGCTGCAACTAGTTCTGCATCTCCTTTGAGTTGAAAACCTTTTTCTTTTAAACTACTCCACAGCACTGATAAGGAAGATGGTAAGGCTTGACGATGCACTAAAACTTTTTCAATGGCATTGACTTGATCTGGTTCGCTTTCATGGCTATCCATAATCATCCAGCGAATCATTTCTAAGCTACTGTTGATTGACCAATACAGATAACAATTACCCATTGCTGATTTTAACACTGGGCAGGTTGCTTGTCTGACCACCTGTTGAATTAAACTGGAACGTCCGTAGGGAATAACTAAACTTAAATACTGATCTTGGGTAACTAAATCTCGCACTGAAGCACCATGTTCAGCGGTGATTAATTCTACACAACCTGCGGGTAATCCGACTTTAGTAATGGCTGTTTGCAAGGCGTTAGCGATCGCTGTATTGGAGTTACTAGCTTCCGTACTACCTTTAAGAATAATACTATTGCCAGTTTTTATGCAAAAACCAGCAGCGATCGCCCCTAAATCGGGGAAAGCCTCATAAATAAAGGCAATCACCCCTAAAGGCATTAATTGAGTATAGCTTTGAGAGTCTTCCTGTTGATAATCAGCAGTTCTCACCCGTCGTAAAGGATCAGATAATTCTCCCAATCGTTGCAGAATTTTGATTGTATTCTCCAACCGAGAGGGAGTTAGCTTCAACCAGTCCAAAATTAATTCGGGAACTGCCATTTCTCGACTTGCTTCTAAATCCAGAGTATTAGCTTCGAGAATTTCATCAAAATCACTTTCTATCGCTTGTGCCATTGCTAACACAGCGCGACTCCTATCTATCCCCTTAGTCGTTCCCAATTTCAGGGAAGCCTGAAAAGCGCGGTTAGCACTTGTCATAGGTTCGGGGTAATCATCAATCACTTCACCTGTCATGGAGTTAACGTCTGTAAGTAAGCCAGACCATTAGTGCTGGCAGAATTACCAATAGCACTGCTACAATTGTCCAAGCTATGATATTGGAACTATTAGCCAATCGTAGAGCTAATGGTAGCCATATAATCACTAACACAAAAATAATGCTGAGTGCTACTGGCAAATAGTTTTGTCCTAATCCGGGTTGAACAATTTGCCAATTATTACCTTTCCAACGCCAAGCACGTTTATATGGATAGGTAGTAGAAAGTTGCTCTAATACATATCCATTGTCTTCGACAACAAAAATCTGCTGACAGCGATCGCATCCAAAAGCTTCTGTTAGCGTGATAGGAATCAAATGTCCCTTGCGACGACAAGGACAAGCGTATTCCGTATTTAAGTCAATTTTATCTGGTTTTTGAGGTTGCACAAGCGAGATAAATAACTTGGGCGGTTTTTTACATTATTCCCCAATTTTCCTGAAAATCAGTATGGGAAACTCTAAAATTACGTCTAATGATATAGCTGGGAAAGTCTACTAACAAACTCCTAACCTAAAAATCCATCATCTACCAATTTAGTAGAGATGGAAAATCTTTAGTGTTAATTTAATATATCAACTTTAACTAGAAAGCGGGTGATGGGATTCGAACCCACGACATCAACCTTGGCAAGGTTGCGCTCTACCACTGAGCTACACCCGCGAACTCACCAATAGACTTATTATTCCAGATATATTCAGGTTTGTCAACCCCTAAATTAAATTATTTTTTTGTCAGTAGGGGCGAAGCATGTGGAAGATAAATTATCGGTCATTGCCAAAAATAGTTCTCCAAATGCTTCGCCCGTAAAGTCAGTAGGGGCGAAGCATGTGGAAGATAAATTATCGGTCATTGCCAAAAATAGTTCTCCAAATGCTTCGCCCGTAAAGTTGTCCGTTGTCATTACCAATTACCAATTACCAATTACCAATTACCAATTACCAATTACCAATTACCAATTACCCATTACCTATCACCCATTACCCAATTAACCTGCTAAATTCGGGCGTAATTGCCGCATGAGAGTCGCCATTTCTATGGCGTTCATGGCATATTCCCAACCATGATTACTCTTGATGCCGGCTCGTTCTAGGGCTTGCTGCATGGTATCTGTGGTCAAAATCCCGAAAATTACCGGCACACCTGTTTGGAAACTGGCCGCAGCAATACCTTTAGAAACTTCCGATGATACATAATCAAAATGCGGTGTTTGTCCTTTGATGACTGCACCCAGGCAAATTATGGCATCATAACGGCCAGACATTGCTAATTGACGGGCTACATTGGCAACTTCAAAACTACCGGGAACCCAAACATAGTCTACTTGCTGTCCTTCTGGATCAGGATCTATACCATGACGTTTTAAGCAATCTTTACATCCTTCTACGAGTTTCATGGTGACAAGATCATTAAAGCGAGCAATGATCAATGCAAAGCGCAAAGACTCGGTGTGCTGAAAATTCCCTTCAAAAACTGCCATAACTGCCTCTAAATAAATTTACAATAACTGCTTTACCAATATACTTTTCTGCCATCAAAATAGAAGAGCAGGAAAGCACAATCAGGAAAAAGTCGTTTAGAAAAAGAAAATTTTTTCTGTTTAACTCTTTACCTAAGCTTTTCTGCTCTTAATAGAGTATATGGTATGCGTTAGTGAATGATTAAAGCATTCAACTAAATCACAAAAAAGTTTAATATACCAACTAACACGACTAAAGCCGCCCAAATACCCGAACCAACCCAGAGTAGTTTTTTAGATTCTACCCAGTTTTGAGGAGTGGCGTAAACAACAGGTACACCAATCACAAGCACGAAGGAGAACAAGACTAATGATATTAAAGCGATTTGAAATACTATGCTCATTTTGTTTTTCCCAACATAACTAAATCTTAGTTTTCCCAGAACTGCTGCTGTATAAACAGTCTAGGGTTTTCAGTGAACCTTATGAACTCATAAGGCATCACCTGATCAATTAATATTTTACGTCTGGTTGTAACAGTTGCTCACTTCTGATCCGCCAATCTGTTTTTTCTTTAGGTGATTGGTGATTGGTAATTGGTGATTGGTGATTGGTGATTGGTGATTGGTGATTGGTGATTGGTGATTGGTGATTGGTGATTGGTGATTGGGAAATTGATTAGGATAAAAATTATATTCTCTGTTACCTGACTCCTGAACTCCTGAACTCCTGAACTCCTTCTTTCTCCTGACTCCTGACTCCTGACTCCTGACTCCTTCTTTCTCCTGACTCCTGACTCCTATCTTAAAAATATATGGATTTAATTCTTTGTCACACAACTGCTGACTTTGACGCTTTGGGGGCAGCAGTGGGGTTAACTTGTCTCAAACCAGGGAGTAAAATTGTCTTGACTGGGGGCGCACATCCTCCTGTACGGGACTTTTTAGCGTTACATCGTGACGAGTATCCGCTAATTGAAAGACGTTCAGTAAATCCTGAAAAAATTCGCTCTTTAATGGTTGTGGATACTCAGAAGCGCGATCGCTTGGGTAAAGCTGCTATCTGGTTCGATTTACCCAATGTCCAAGAAATCATTGTTTACGATCATCATTTTGGACAGGAAAGAGACATTCCCAGCACTCAATTATATATTGACGAAGTGGGGGCGACAACTACCTTAATGGTAGAAGAATTGCAAAAAAATAATATTTCTTTAAATTCTGCCCAAGCAACTGTAATGGCTTTGGGTATTCATGTGGATACAGGTTCATTAACCTATAAACAATCTACAGCCAGAGATGCTTTAGCGTTGGCTTGGCTAATGCAGCAAGGGGCAAATTTATCAGTTATTTCTACTTATCGTGATCCTGGTTTATCACCACAATTACAACAATTGTTAAGTGCAGCTTTAGAGAATTTACAATATCTTTGTTTGCGGGGATATACCATAGCTTGGGTGACACTAAAAACCGATGGTTTTGTCCCCGGTTTATCAGGTTTAGCTTCGGAAATTATTGATTTAACAGAATCTGATGCTGTACTGTTAGCAAATGAATATCCTTTGAGTGAAAATGATTGGCGCTTAACAGTAATTGGCAGAACGCAAATTCCCCAAACAAATCTTAATTCCTTATTTCAACCTCATGGTGGTGGTGGACATTCCCAAGCCGCATCTTTTAATCTTCGCACTACAGATTCCCAGCCAATTTTACAACAATTATTAGATGGTTTAAAAGCCCAAATTCCCCATCCTCCCACAGCTAGAGATTTGATGTCTTCTCCAGTGCGGACAATTCGCCCTGATACTACTATAGCCGAAGCCCAAAGGATTTTATTACGTTATGGACATTCAGGTTTATCTGTAGTGAATAATCAAGATTTATTAATTGGAATTATTTCCCGACGGGATTTAGATATTGCTTTACATCATGGGTTTAGTCATGCACCAGTTAAAGGTTATATGACAAGTAATTTAAAGACAATTACCCCTGACACTTCTTTACCAGAAATTGAATCTTTAATGGTGACTTATGATATTGGCAGATTACCAGTATTAGATCATGGGCAATTAGTTGGTATTGTCACCCGCACCGATATTTTAAGAGAATTACATCAGTTAACAATTAAAAATTTAGAATTAAAAATTAAAAATTATTCTCAGGATTTAGGACTAAGTACGGAATTAGAAAAACGTCTTACTCCTCAACTTTGGCAATTACTGACTACAGCATCGCAAGAAGCAGAAAAACGCGGTTGGCATCTTTATTTAGTTGGTGGTGCGGTGCGAGATTTGCTATTATCAAAAGCGGAAAATCGCAGTTTGATGATTAATGATATTGATTTAGTCGTTGATGGTTTTCATAAAACCGCAGACGTTGGTGCAGGGGTAGAATTAGCTAAAGCCTTACAGCAAATTTATCAAAATGCCAGATTAGAAATTCATGGTGCTTTTCAAACTGCGGCTTTGTTATGGCATAAAGATTTAGTATTAGATTCCTTATGGGTGGATATTGCCACAGCTAGAACTGAATTTTATCCTTACCCAGCAGCTAATCCAGAGGTTGAAGCTAGTTCTATTCGGCAAGATTTATATCGGCGAGATTTTACGATTAATGCCATGGCTTTAAGGTTAACTTCTCCTCGTGCTGGTGAATTATTAGATTTCTTTGGTGGTTTTATAGACTTACAAAATCAGCAAGTTAGAATTTTACACGCTAATAGTTTTATTGAAGATCCGACTCGGATTTATCGCGGTGTGCGGTTTGCAGTGCGGTTTGGATTTTCTCTAGAACCACAAACAGAAACTTATATTCGTTATGCCATAAATAGCGGAGTTTATGATCGCACTAGTCAAGAAAATAGTAAAACTCCGGCTTTGCAAACTCGACTAAAAACTGAATTAAAATATATATTAGCAGCAGATTATTGGCAATCAGCTTTAGAATTATTGGATAATTTGGGGGCTTTACAATGTATTCATCCTACTTTAAAATTAGATGTGGAACTTTCTCGACAATTAAATTTATTAAAACACTGTTTAAGGAAATTTGACAAAAAACAAACTTTAATAAATTGGCAAATGCGTCTAGAAGTATTAATTGCCTATTTACAACCAGAATATCGGGTAAAAGTAGCTAAAAATCTGCAATTAGTTGATGATAGTATTGTCAGATTAGAGAAATTATCTCAAATTCAAGCTGAGATAATTACATTATTACCGACTTTTGAAAAACCCAGTCAAACTATTTATTTACTCAAAAGATATGATTTGCAGACTTTAATTTTAATTGCTTTACAAAGTCCCCGCAAAATCAGAAGACGGATTTGGCAATATTTAACAAATTGGGGAAATATTCAACCCCTGTTAAATGGGAATGATTTAAAACAATTGGGTTATAAACCTAGTCCCCAATATAAACAAATGCTTGATGATTTATTAACTGCGACTGTAGATGGTATAATTAAGGATAAAGCGGAAGCACAAGAATTTTTAGCCAAGCATTATCCTGGGTAATTGATCTTAAAAATATGAGGTTGATATGCAAATTCAAACATCCAGCAAATACAATATTAATTTACTGATAACATCCATGTTAGAAATGATAAAATTGGCTCAACTGGTGGCAATGGATATTCAGTAATATCAATAGTGACTGAATTACCCTCCAGTTTTAAAAATTTCCAAGTAGTTCCACTGGTGACAGAACCGAAAATTATGGGAATGTTGACATTATTAGCAGCATTAAATTTTTGGGCAGCTACCATTTCTGCAATACACTGACCTAAACCACCATTAAGATTTTCTTTTTTTGCTTCTATAATTATAACTACTGGAGCTTGAATTTCTAATTGGCTTAGTGATTTACTAATCAGAAAGTCACAAATACCATTGAGTCCAATACTAGAATCAACGGTAAAATCTTCTCCAGAAAAAAGGCTAATTTGACGATCTAATAATCGTCGAACTGCTGTTAATACAGGGCTAATAATCCATTCAGAACGGGCTTTTTCACTACCCCTTGCAAGTACCAATGGTAAACCTTCTTCTAGTTCTTGACGTAGCAAATCATCAGGTTTTACAACAGGCACATCTGGAAAAAACCGTCCTCCTTCATGGATGGCGATCGCTAAATCCTGACGGACTTTTTTTAGTGTAAAATCACTGTAGGGCATAGTTATAATTAATTTTTGCTACAAAAACAGAGTTTAGTTCCGTAGGTTGGGTTGTGGAACGTAAACGTATCCCTGCGGGACACTGCGTGAACGCGGAGCAATCGGAACGAAACCCAACATCATATTATTAAAACATATTATTAAAACTTTTGTTGGGTTGCGCGATTCCTGCGGAGCGCTTCGCTATCGCTTAACCCAACCTACATTTGATTTTAGATTAAATTGTATCAGGATCTATATTTAATTCCCGCAGTTTTGCTGCTAAACGTTCTGCGGTTTCTTCAGGGGTAAAAACTAGCTTTCCTTCTGGTGTGAAATACCGCAATAATCCCTCATGAATTCCCAAATATAAATCTAATTGTTCACTCCATAAATGTCCTTTTTCATTTGCTTCTAGAGGTTGATATTTTCCATCTAATAAATGAAAACCTGCAAATTCTAGTGTATAAGGATCAAACCAAAAATAATCCGGTGTGCGGAAAGTATTTTGATAAAGTTCTTTTTTATATTCTTTATCTGTATTAACTGTAGTTGGTGAGAGAATTTCTAAAATTACATTGGGATATTTACCGTCTTCATTCCAAACTACCCAACTTTTCCGAGTTTTGCGTTCTGTTCCCAGCACAACAAAGAAATCTGGACCTCGGAAATATTCTGATTTTTTCTGATTAGGACTATAATAAATGGTGAGATTTCCCGCAGCATAGAAATCAGTTTTATCTTTCCACAACCATTTGAGACATTTGATTAAGAGCATAATTTGCTCTAGATGCA
>NZ_VIKZ01000046.1:0-11292 GCF_009711985.1 Dolichospermum sp. UHCC 0260
GGTTAGGTTGGTTAAATTGGGTTTATCGTGATCAAAAAACTGATGAAAGGGTTTATGCTTTTTTTCACCTGAGTTTTGCAGAATATTTTGCAGCTTGTGTGATTGATGATTGGGATTATTTTTTACCTAAAAATCATGTTGATAAACCTGTTAAGGGTAAGAAATATCGTATTTTTGAGAATGAGTGGAATGAGGTGTTTTTGTTGTGGATGGGGAGAGAAAATATTGATGATAAGAAGGAAGAGTTTATTCAAGCATTAGTTAAATTTAAACCTGGTTGTAATGGTGATTTTTATTTTTATCAGGCTTATTTTAAAGCTGGTATAGCCATTGCTGAGTTTAAAAGTTGTTCCCTTGCTGATAAAATTGTAGATCAAATTATCAAATGGGGATTTGGTTATTTTGATATTGAAAAACAAAAATGGATAACCTTTATTGATCCCAATCCAGAAGATGCAAGAAAAACTTTATTATTGACTGATACAAAAAGAGTAATTCCGGTTTTAATCTCCCTTTTCCAAGACACTCAGTATGTACATAAAGTTAGCAGTTTTGATGTTGAGAACATTTTAGAAAAGATAGCGGTAGGAAATGAACAGGTGATAGCTGCTTTAATCTCCCTTCTTCATGACACTCAATATGTATCGAGAGTTGCTTATATTTTAGAAGAAATAGCAGTAGGGAATGAACAGGCAATAAATACTTTAACTTCTCTTCTTATCTTGAATACGACTCATGATAAAAGTATACATCATAGGATTGCTAATTGTTTAGCAAAGATAGATGTAGGGAATAAACAGGCGATAGATACTTTAACTTCTCTGCTTAAAGACACTAAAAATTACGATAGAAAGGAACATAACCTTATTCTGGATATCGCTTATAATTTGGGAAAAATAGATGTAGGGAATAAACAGGCAATAGATACTGTAATTTATCTTCTTGATCCCGCAAAAAATGAACATATCTTTGATTACGGTGTCGGCTTTATGAGTCATACATTATTATATCATAATTTAGTAAAAATGGGTGCATTAGGGAATGAGCAAATCATAGAGAGTTTAATCTCCCTGCTTAATTTTATTGAAAATGAACATAAACATGAAACCTCCTGCCAGTATGACATTTGTCTTGCTTTAGGCTTTATAGCAGTAGGTAATAAACAGGCGGTAAAAAATTTGCTCCTCCTTCTTCAGAAAACCAAGGATGAGTTATTTCGTTGGGAAGTTGCTTGTACTTTAGAAAAAATAGCAGTAGGAAATGAATATGCAATTACAACTTTACTTACTTTCCTTAATGAAATTGAAGATATGGATTCATTGGAAAGGATTATTCAAATTTTAGAAAGTATAGCTGTAGGGAATAGACAAGTAATAGAAACTTTAATTTCCATTCTACAGCCCAATAAAAATAAAAATATCCGTAACAAATTTGTAGAGATTTTTCAATCTAATAAAACTAGATATATTCGCCTCGCTGCGATTGAAATTTTATCAAAGATAGCAGTAGGAGATGAACAGGCTATAGCAGCTTTAACTCATTTTCTTGATGAGGATAAAAATGAGAAAAATCGGACTGGAATTGCCTACTGTTTAGGAATGATAGATATTGGAAATAAAAAAGCGAAACAGGCTCTAATTTCTGTGCTTTATTCTACTAAAAAGAGAGCCATTGCTTTTCCTGCTGCTACGGCTTTAGGAATGATAGATATAGGAAATGAACAGGCAATACAGTCATTAATTTATCTTTTATTTGACATTAAAAATGAAGAAGAGGCTTACTTTGTAAATGAAGATAATTGTTTAGAAATTGCTAGTAGACTAGAAGATATTGCAGTAGGGGATGAACGGGTAATTACAGTTTTAATTGCTCTACTTGATTTCATACAAAATGAAGACAACCGCGTGAGAATAATTGAGATTTTAGAAAAAATAGCAGTAGGAAATGAACAAGCGATAACAGCTTTAATTTCTCTTCTTCATGACAATAAAAATGAAGATATTTTTTACAGAGTTACCGATACTTTAAACACAATTATAAAAACAAAAAATAACTATTTAATAGCAGTTTTATATTTAAGAACACTTCTCACTCCTGAAATATATGAAACCAATTTTTATAATCTCTATCGCCGTTGCTATGAAATCCTCTGGCAATGTGCCAAAAACCTAACCTATCCCCAATTCTACCAAGAATGGCACGCAACCTCACCCCTTAATCCCCAAATCGCAAATTATCAACCCTCCACTGATATTTATACCCAATTAAAGCAACTGCAACCCACCTCAACCACCTATCCCATCCCCCTCAACGCAGCCAGCCTGGAAGGTAAAACCGCAGAAAAAGCCATAGCCAAAGGTATATTAATCAAAATTTATGGCGAAATCTATCCCAAACAAAAAGCCAAAACCATAGAAGATATATTGGACTTAGAAAACGAACTCCAACCCCTGAGAGAACATCTAAAAACAGATAAAATCGCCCTCATTTTCTGTAACATTAATCCTCACCCAGAATTAATTAATTTCTGTCAGCAATTACAGAAGAATGACTGGTTAAAAATCGCCCTGATTACCGATACACCAATAGCATCTCCCTTGAGTGGTTTTCCGCCTCAACAGGATAATTTATTAGGAGTGGTTCAAACTTGGTTAAAGGAATTGGGGTAATACTATTCTCCAGAACTAAAACAGGAATCTTCAGAACAACTATAACCAACCGTTTACTGTCCAAAAAATAGAAATTAATCTCATGTCTATACTCCTCTTGACTATATCGTGTTACCATTATTAATAAATAACCTTGGGAGTTTGACAGATGAATAATTTTAATGTCATCACTTTACCCGATCAACTATATCAAGAACTACAAAAATTAGCTGAATCTGAAAATGATTCCATAGAATCTCAAGTTGTGACGCTATTACAGAAAGCCTTACAGGAAAAACAACAGCAAACAGAAACACAACGTCGTCAAAATGTCCTAAAAGTCCTAGAGGAAAGTCGCAATCGTCGGCGCTTAAATCCTGCCGATTTTGGATTACCAGATAGTACAGCAATGATTAGAGAAGATCGGGACAGATGACTACTACTTTTAGATGTGTATTAGATACCAGCGTGTGTATCAAATATTTTATTGCAGATCCACTCACCCCTAAAGTTATTGAACTTTTTGCTCATCTTGCTTATTCACAAACAAAAATATTTGTACCAGACCTATTTTATATAGAATGTACAAATGTTTTTCTGAAATATGTACGTGCAAATATGTATACTGCTGCTGAGGTACAAGCCGATTTAACTACGCTCAAAAATTTACAATTACAGGTTGTTTCCACAGCCAATTTGATGGATGATGCAGTTAATATTGCCTTAAATTACAATATTTCTGCTTACGATGCTTGTTATGTTGCACTTTCTCAACAAAATAATGCTACTTTGTTGACTTTGGATAAAAAGTTAGTCAAGGCTTTAGCAACCTCATCTTATAATATTCACTTATTTAGCGACTTCCAAATTCCACTTTTACCATCAATATAGCAATTAATCTAGCTACACAAGCCGTAAATCATGCCACAATAGATTAAAAGATATTTAACCGATAATTTATATTATTATAGCTTCACCATTTCCAGGAATTTTTTCTCCATGTCTAATCAAATTAATCTCCAAGTCAATGGAGAAACTCACAATTGTTTATCCCCAACTGCGTTACCCGAATTACTCCAACAGTTGGGTTTTAATCTGCGCTTAATAGCAGTAGAATATAACGGTGAAATCTTACATCGTCAATTTTGGACTGAAACTCAAATCAAAAATGGCGATCGCTTAGAAGTAGTCACTATAGTTGGTGGTGGATAAAATAAGAATCTAATAGCTCTACTCTCCGTTTCTGCGTCTGGAGCCGGAGAAAAAACCTCTATTCCCCCTTTAAAAACTCCAAATACCCCTTACTCAATTCCTCCACAGACAAATCATAAAACTGCTTCCCATGTTCTGGGGTTGCTAAATCAGGATTTGAACCCATTCTCCCATCTGGATAACGTAACCGAAAATCAACGGAACTATAAATTTTATGTCCACTAGCAACTTCTGGATCAAGATATGCTTTTTTAATTGCTGATCTCAAAGGTAAAAACCTTCATTTAAAGCAAAAGCTGGATGATATCTCACTTTCAGAAATTGCTGTTTGTTCGGTTGTGAAGAGTGAATTAATTTTGGTAATTGAACTTTTTACGAATAGCTTGTATTACTTGAGTTTCTTCTGATGTAATTACCCCATCTAAATTAGCAATTTTTTCACATTTTGCTAGTAAAGATACAGCAAAGTCACTATTAATTTGCTCCAGTAATTTTTCTAAAGATGGTGGTGATTTAATATGAGCAGCAATTTCATCCAAAGAAGCAGGACTCAGATTAGCGGCTTTTAATTCTGGTAAAATATCTTCCCATGATTTATTAGGATTACCAGCTAAAACAATATGAACCAATATTTGATCCATAATTTTTGTTTGAGAAATAGCAACTTCTAAATATTTTTCGCTCTCTTTTTGAACATCTACCAAAGTCTCCTCTAAAGTTAATGGATTTTGTTTTGCTTCATAAAATTGACAAGCAGCATAACCTAATCCATAAATCATCACGGCATTTGAACTAGCACCAATCACTGCACCAGCAACAGGGATATTTCGTAATAAACCTAAACCGGCTTGAATTGCAGTTTTTCCTCCTAAGCCTAAACCAAAAATAGTTACTACTTCAGTTTTACGTTTTGAATCTTGTAAATCCATTCCATAAGCAGCAGCAATTTGATAAACTAACTCTGCTGATAATGCAGCCGTAGCAGCCCAATCTACGGCAAACATGGCCGCAGCTTGTCCCGGTGCAAGACTACTAGCAAGACCAGTTGTTCCAGCAAAAACTGACTTTTCCAACATCAAATCATGGGCAATTTCTGGAGGTTTTTTATTTGGATGCTCTTGTTGTAATTTTTTTACAGCAGCCTGAGCTTTAATCACATCTACTTTATCAATTAAAGGATTTAACCAATCCTGATTTAATGATTTGATCGCAGTTTGTAAGATGGAATTATTACCAACAATTGCTAATGCTTGTCCTACAACTTGGGTTGCTTGTATAGCTGCACCACCAACAGCACCACCAACTTCCATAGCTGCACCACCAACGCCCATAGCTGCACCAGCAACCGCACCACCAACGCCCATTGCAGCACCACCCACAGCACCGCCAACACTCATAGCCGCACTGCCAACAGCGCCACCAACGCCCATAGCTGCACCACCAACCGCTTCTGCTGTTCCGGCGATCGCACCAAAAAAGGAATTAAAAAAAGATGGTTGTTCTGTAGATAACTGACTTTCTGTTTTCTGCACCGTCAATGTATTATTTAACTCTAATTCTTGTTGCCAATCTGGAAAATCTTCTCCTGTTTCTCGTGCATAGATTTTGACTTTTTTCACAGATTGAATAGATAAATTTAGCAAGCCACCACGAAGAAGAGAAATTATTGGTTCTTGTTCTGGAACTGTTGCTGATTCTAGTATTATCTGGAGACAGTCCTGTTTAAGAGTTGTTTTAATAATCATGCTAGATGAGTTAAGCCACTGATTAACTAGATCATTAATCGCATTGATATCCCCTGACTTTGCCAGTTCTATAGTATTGGACTGTACCATCATTGTATAAGTGAAAATATTTACGTGTAGTTATCATATTTTCACTTATAGATACCTGTCAATATGTTTTGACTAAAACTGCTAAAATTTTACAAATATTAAAAGTTCTCATTTTTGTGTCTTTTACACAACAAACAAACTTCCATCAACATGAAAAAACTCCCCCAATATCTCAGCTTGTTCTCTGTTTACTTCCAACTCACCATTAATCACCTGAGAAACTAACTCACTCGAATCCAAAACAGGAACTAAATCATCTATTTCTAAATCCCGCGCTTCCAACAAATGCAAAATCCTGGAACGAGGGGTAGAAATATTTAGCTGATAATGCTGACTTTCAAAATCTTCAATTAGCCTTACCAATAATTCCAACAAAGCATTTTCTTCTGCTGTCAGATGAGAACGAGAAAGCAAATCTTCCACAACTGCTAAAAGTCGATCATTTTCTTCCTCAGTTTTAATAACTCGCGGTTGAGACTGAGAAAGTAATTTGCTGTAAACTTCTGAATCAAAAGTAAGGGTTATTTTTCCAGTAGTCCTTGTCATATTCTGCATGAATTAAGACAATAGTTTGAGCTAATTTCATTTATTCCCCCTTCATAAATTCCAAATATCCCTTACTCAATTCCTCCACAGACAAATCATAAAATTGTTTACCATGTTCTGCTGTTGCTAAATCTGGATTTGAACCCATACGGCCATCTGGATAACGAGAACGAAAATCAACGGAACTATAAATTTTATGTCCACTAGCAACTTCTGGATCAAGATATGCTTTTTTAATTGCGTCTGGATAAACGTATTGGGTAACAGCTACTTCGCTAGGGGTAGCATGAGAACCTTCTTGATTACCATATAATTCTTTGGCAAGTTTGTACACAGAACCACCCATAAACCAATTAGCAACTTGACATTGCACTTTTGCGGAATTGGGAATTTGCAAATCTTCTAAATGAGCGTAAGTTTCCGAAAAAGCAGCTTTGAGAGTCGCAATATTTCCTCCATGTCCATTAATAAAATAGAACTTGGTAAAACCAGCTTTTACCAAACAAGTTAAATAATCTTTAACTACTAAAATTAAAGTGCTAGGACGTAAACTAATTGTTCCGGGAAAAGCAGTATGATGTAATGCCATACCCACATTAATAGTTGGTGCTACCATTGCTTGGGTTGCTTCCCCGACACCTTTTGATATAGATTCTGCACAAATTGCATCAGTCCCAATTAATCCCGTGGGTCCATGTTGTTCCGTTGAACCAATGGGTAAAATTATTCCTTGAGATTGTTGCAGATAAGTTTCAACTTCCGGCCAAGTGCTTAAATGTAAGAGCATTGTTTTTTAGGAGTCAGGAGTCAGGAGTCAGGAGTCAGGAGAAAGAAAGAAGGAAGAAGGAAAGAAAGAAAGAAAGGAGGAAGAAGGAAGAAGAAGAAGAAGAAAGAAAATCAACCAATCACCAATCACCAATTACCAATCACCAATTACCAATTACCCAACAATTTCCCACCAACCAAAAGCCGGACCGATAAAACGGATGATTACCCACGCGACAACCATACTACCAATACCAATCCATGCACCACGAGTAGTGATAGCCACAAATTGTGAAGCTTGGGTTTTATTGATGGGAACCCAAGGTAATATTCTAGTAGTGTCTTGTCCGTATTCTTCTCCTAGTGAGTGTTTACGGCGTTTTGCTTCACCCATAATTTAATAATTTAGTTTCTTTTTGAGTTCAATTTAAATTTTAATAGAAATTCGTCATGGAAATTAATTAAGCAGAATCATCTTCATTATTCGCAGAAAACAAACTAGGATCGAGATAGTTTAATCTGGCTAGGGGACTAAGTGCAGAGAGGATTTGCACGCCATAGCTGCGGTTAACGACACGACTATCTAGTAAAGCTACTATACCTTGATTTTCGCGGACAGGTGCGATCGCTCTTTGTAATTCGTTCATAGCTGTGGGTAATAAATATAGTCGAAACCAGTCTTGGTGCGATCGCTTATAATGAGCTACTCTACCAGCTACCAAAGGATTTTCCAAAGATGGTAAAGGTAAAGTTGCAATAATTAACAATCTGGGTGATGGTAAAACACTTTGATTTTCGCGCCAAAATTCCCAACCAGTAATTAAAATCCCATTTTCATCTAAACAAGTTTTTTCTACCTGCACCCGTGAACCAAATTCAGAAGCCAAAATTGTCCCCACTCTGGCTTTTAGCGGTACATCCCCAATTAATATTACCGTCATTCCTGGTGCAGTTGCACTCAAACATACCAAAGTGCGAACTTGATGAATTAATGCTGGTTGAAATTCCGGTGTATTTGGTAAAGGCAACTTATAAGGAATATAAAGTTGAATTGCTTCCCCTTGACTATCAGCAGCAAATTTCAAGCAAGTAACATCCTCTAAACCCAAACGTTGATGGAAAAGAGGTGCTTCCGTTTGCGGTTCTAAAGCACTACCAATTAATACTACAGGTTGACGTTGCCAAATTGGGGCGAGGATTTTACCCAATTCAATTGGAGCATAATATAAAGAAAATAAACCTTGACGACGGGAAATTGTTGACCAAAATAAAGTAGGGGAAGAAGAATTTTCTAAACTTGGGAATTGTTGCCAAAAATTTCGCCAAACATTTGGAAGATTGTTTTTATCTAAAGCTAAATATAACTCTTGTAAGATCTCAATTTCTGGTTGAGAAATCAGATAACAGGAATAGGGATTTTCTGGATGCTGAAATAATTTATATGTTAGTTCTACCCTAACTTCCCGAATTAAATCTGCTTGATAGGGATAAGCCAGCATTAATTGATCCCAATCATGGGGTTCAATGCTTTGAGTCAGTTGAGAACGTACCCAATCTTCTAAATCGTCAACACCATCAATAATTGTGGGAATATTCGCAGGAAATGGATTGTTATCAGCCAATTGTCCTTTTAACCAAGCTTCAGGGGAAGTCAACAGCAAACCCTGAAAATCAGGACTTGGCCAAGTGTCACCGGTTCTAATGGGTTTATTCGCTGGTAGCCACTGCTGGAGTCGGGGAATTTCTACCTTTAATAAACGTTGCTGGACAGTTTCGGAAGCGACAATAATTATAGAACCATGCCACATTAAAGCAGAAGCGATAAAACTGGTGCGATATCGCCCTTGATGTCCACAAACCGCCCCTACTTGGATTAAGGCACTACGTCCCAACCGTAAAGCACGTGCCACTAACCTAGCCATCGTTAAATGATGAGGCCAGGAAGGAAACCCGTCCTGCGATCGCAGGAAGTTATGTAATGATAAATGAACTTCAGCTTCAATCACGTGCTTTTAATTCCATAAAAATTGTTCGTTGTCCGTTGTCAGTTGTCCGTAGGGGCGAAGCATTTGGAAGATAAATTATCGGTCATTGCCAAAAATAGTTCTCCAAATGCTTCGCCCGTACAGTTGTTCGTTGTCCGTTGTCCGTTGTTCGTTGTTTTACCAATGACCAATGACCAATCACCAATCTCCAATCACCATTCACCATTCACCAATCTCCTAAATTATGCCAACTTACCCAGGAATTTCCAGCGAAGCCTTCAGACATCCATTAGACCGTCAAGCAGAACAAGCTTTACGCAATTTACCCGGCTTTGATTTAATCGCCCGTAAATTTGTAGAATTTGTCTATGAACGCCCCCAATTTGTCTATTTAATGGGTAACTCCATTCAAGTCGGACCGCGGCAATATTCCACGATTTACCAGATATTCCGGGAATGTGTTCGAGATTTGGACATCAGCGGTGAACCGGGATTGTTTATTGCTCAAGATGCCCAAGTTAATAGTTATGCTTTAGGACAAGAACATCCTTATATAGTCGTCAACACTGGGTTACTGGAGTTACTCAATGAAACCGAACTACGGACGGTCTTAGCGCATGAACTGGGACATATTAAATGTGGTCATACCATTTTAATTCAAATGGCGATGTGGGCGATGAATGCCGCTTCCGTCATTGGTGAACTAACATTCGGTTTAGGTAATTTTGTCAGTCAAGCCTTGATTTATGCCTTTTTTGAGTGGCGACGCAAAGCTGAGTTATCAGCAGATAGAGCGGCTTTATTAGTGATGGATGATTTAAACCCAGTCATGTCATCCATGATGAAACTGTCTGGAGGTAGTAACAAATATGCCCATGAATGTAGTTTACAAGAGTTTATTCAGCAGTCGGAAAAATATCAGGCACTAGATGATGATGGGCTGAATCAAGTATATAAGTTTCTATTATACAATGGCGCACAAGGAATGATGCTGAGTCATCCTTTTCCTGTGGAACGGTTGCATTATTTACGCAGTTGGGCGGTATCAGAAGAATACCAGGAAATTAAAAGGGGTAATTATCAGCGTTCTGCTGATGGTTCGGTTGATGTGACACCGGAAACACCTGATCATGAAGCGGAAAAACTCAGAAAAGAAATTGAAAAATTACAAGCAGAAATTAACAAAATGAGAAAGTAAATCACAAGATCCCCGACTTCTTGAAGAAGTCGGGGATCTGAAAATCTGAATTTAATCAACTTTCAGTTTCGCAATCAGGAACACCTTCTCTAAATACTCGACTAGCGAGAATATCTACTGCTTCAATGGTAATTAAATCCTGCTTATTTAACAGTTTACCACTACTTAATAACCGATTTGCTTGACGTAAACGCGCTCTATCTATAGCATTACGCACACTTCTAGCATTGGCAAAATGGGGCATCGTCTTCCGTTTAATTAAATATTCGCGGAAGGCTTTTTCGGCATCTGGACTAAAGCAATAGTTTTGGGCTGTGACTATAGATTGGGCAATAGTCATTAAACTATCAACACCATAATCGTTAAATTCAATATGTAATCCAATGCGGGAATTCATCCCTGGATTACTATGAAAAAATCTGTCCATCTGGTCTTTATAACCAGCAAGAATAACGACCAAATCATCTCTTTGGTTTTCCATGACCTGCATGAGAATTTCTATGGCTTCTAAACCAAAATCCCCAGGATAATCTGGACGGTATAAAGTATAGGCTTCGTCAACTAATAAAACTCCGCCCATGGCATTATTTAATACTTCCCTGGTTTTGGGCGCTGTTTGTCCCATACCTTGACCAACTAAATCATCTCGCGTCACCAACATGACATTTTCTTTACGGATATATTCCAGCCGGTAGAGGATTTCTGCCATTCGCATGGCTACAGTGGTTTTACCCATGCCAGGATTACCCAAAAATGTCATGTGCAAACTGGGCGCACCTGCATTCAATCCTAAGCTTTTACGAATACGGTCAACCAATAACAAAGCCGCCATTTCCCTAATTTTGTTTTTGACGGACTTTAACCCGACTAACTCCTGGTCTAACTTATCCAAAATTTCTTGTATATGAGATTCTTGGAAAGCTGCTTCTAAATTAATTCCGTCATTGTGATCTATTTGTTTTTCTAATATCTGTTCGGTCATGACTATCACCTTTGCTTATGATTTTGATGATAGCCTGGAGTCGGGAAATATAAAAGAACATAATCTTTATAGGTCTGATATATTTTTCTTACTTATCAATTAGTAGGGGCGAAGCATTCGG
>NZ_VIKZ01000046.1:11668-28039 GCF_009711985.1 Dolichospermum sp. UHCC 0260
TGTTCTAGACTAGGAACGAGAGAATGCTATCTTATGGAAACATGATCTTCTTCACGCACTTCTAAATGGGGAGCATGATGAACAGGTTGCAAACGTTGACGAATTTTGCCAATGATGATATAGAGAATTGGCACAATAAACAAACTCAAGAAAGTCGCTACAAACATTCCCCCAAATACAGCAGTACCTAAAGATTGACGACTCGCAGCACCCGCACCTGTAGCAGTTGCTAGGGGAAAAATTCCCAACAAAGTCGAAAAAGCAGTCATGAGAATGGGACGTAACCGACCTTGTGCTGCTTCTACTGCTGCTTTGGTAATTGATAAACCTTGCTGTTCTTGCAACTGGTTAGCAAATTCCACAATTAAAATTGCATTTTTACTGGCTAAACCAATTAACATGACTAACCCAACTTGGCAAAATACATCATTATTTAAACCTCTTAATGATTGTGATGCTAAAGCTCCCATAATAGCTAAGGGAACTGACAACATAATAATCAAAGGGTCAACATAGTTTTCATACTGAGCAGCTAATACTAAAAAGACGAAAAGTAAACCTAAACCAAAAATGATTGGTGCTTGTCCACCGGATTCTTTTTCCTGAGCCGCAATACCCGACCATTCATATCCCATGCTTGTGGGTAATATCTTTTTAGCTAGTTTTTCCATAGCCAAAGTTGCTTGTCCAGAACTAGTACCAGGAGCAGCAGAACCGTTAATTTCAATGGAACGCAATAAGTTATAATGATTAATAGTTTGCGCTCCTGTTGTTGGCGTTAATTTCACTAAACTACTCAGAGGAATCATCTGATTAGTCTGAGAACGCACATTTAATAAACCAATATCATCAGGATTGGAACGAAACTGAGCATCTGCTTGGATATATACCCGATATGTGCGAGACAGAAAATTAAAATCATTGACATATCGTGAACCCAAATAAGTTTGCAGGGTTTTAAAAATATCGTCAATGGAAACTTGCAGAGATTTCGCTTTGTTGCGGTCAACTTCAATTAAGATTTGCGGTGTATTGGCGGTAAAGGTGCTAAATACAGCTTGCAATCCGGGGGTTTGATTTCCCTGCATCATGAACTGACCAACGGTTTGCAGCATGGAATTTAAGCTGTTAGTTCCCGCTATATCTTGTAACTGAAATTGGAAACCACTAAAACTACCTAAACCGCGAATTGCGGGGGGATTAACCGGGAAAACTCTAGCTTCGGTAATTCCTGAAAAGCTTTTTCTTAAATTACCAATAATTGCTTGGACTGATTGATTTGGTTGTTTACGTTCGTCCCAGGATTTGAGAGTTGTGAAAATTATGCCACTGTTAGCGGTGCTACCACTAAAACCAAAACCACCAATTGCAAATGTTCCTGTAACTTCTGGTAATTTGAGGATTGTTGCTTCTACCTCACTCATGACTTTACTGGTGTATTTGAGTGAAGAACCTTCTGGCCCTTGGATAATGGTAATGAAATAACCTTGGTCTTCGTCGGGGAGAAATGCTGTGGGTACGGTCATGTACAGCCAAGCAGTGAAACCTAATGAACCGATAAATAACAGGAGAACAATCGCTTTTATTTTTACCAAAAATTTTAAAGAGCGCTCATATCCCCAACCCATGGCTTCTAAAAACCAATTAATTCTACCAAATACCCAACCCAAAATCCCTCTAGGTGCGGGTCTTTGCCGCAACAACAAGGCAGAAAGAGAAGGGGTGAGGGTGAGAGCCAAAAATGTGGAAATGGCGATAGAAAAGGCGATAGTCAGGGCAAATTGTTTGTAAATTTGTCCAGTTGCACCGGGGAAAAAGGCGACAGGGACAAATACCGCCATTAATACTAGGGAAGTAGCAATTACTGCCCCAAATAGCTCTTCCATGGAGACTGAAGCCGCTTGACGGGGTGACATTCCTTGGTCTTGAATTAAGCGGGAGATATTTTCCACGACAATAATCGCGTCATCAACTACCATGCCGGTTGCGAGGGTTAAACCAAACATGGTTAAGGTGTTGACGGAAAAACCAAAGGCTTTGACAAAGGCAAACGTCCCCACTAAGGACAGAGGAATGGTGATCACAGGAATTAACGTAGTCCGCCAATCTTGTAGGAAAATAAAGATAACGAGAATTACCAGAGCGATCGCCTCTAAAAGAGTTTTTACCACTTCTGCCAAAGATTCTTCTACAATCGTAGTGGTGTCAAATGCCACTTGATATTTCATCCCTGGCGGAAAGCTTTGCGACAATTGCGCTATTTCCTTTTTGACTAAATTAGCCACGTCCAAAACATTACTTCCTGGTGCCGGAAATATCCCCAGTCCCACACCCTCATTCCCCTTAAACCGCAGAAATGAGCTATAGTTTTGCGCTCCCAATTCCGCCCTTCCCACATCTTTTAACTTAATCAAACTACCGTCACCAGCAGTTTTAATTACCACATTGTCAAATTCCTCAACTTCCGTCAGTCTACTAACTGCCCTCAAGTCAATTTGATACATTTGACCATCTACGGCTGGCTGTTGTCCAATTTGTCCCGCACCTACCTGTAGGTTTTGTTCATTCAGGGCATCAATAACATCACCAGTAGTTAAATTCCGACTAGCCAATTTATTCGGGTCAAGCCATAGACGCATTGCATAGCGACGTTCCCCAAAAATCCGCGCCTCACTGACACCTTTAATCCGTTTGAGGGCATCTACCAGATATAAATCTGCATAATTACTTAAAAAGACATTATTTAAGGCTTTATTATCACTAAACAAACCGATCGCTAACAAAATATTGTTAGACTGTTTACTCACAGTCACTCCTGTTTGCTTCACACTATCTGGTAACTGCGGTTGAGCGGAAGTAACACGGTTTTGCACATCAACGGCAGCAATATCCTTGTCCCGCGAAGCATCAAATGTGACAGTAATCGTACTACTGCCATCATTACTACTACTCGAAGTCATGTATTTAATGCCTTCGACACCGTTAATTTGTCGTTCTAAAATCGTTGTGACGGTACTTTCAACAATTTCCGCACTAGCACCAACATAATTAGAATTGACGATAATCTGCGTGGGACTAATTTCTGGATACTGGGCTGTAGGTAATGTGGGAATACTGATTGCACCAACAAGTAAAATGATAATAGCGCAGACGCTGGTAAATACAGGTCGCTTAATAAAGAAGTTAACAAACATAAATTGGTAATTGGTAATTGGTGATTAAAAAGATCCCCGACTTCTTGAAGAAGTCGGGGATCTTGCTATTGTCAATTTTCAGGAATTATTGGAAGTTCATCTCTGAGGTTTTGTATTCCTGAAATTATCAATTTTTCATCCCGTTGTAATCCCTCAATTACTTGATAATCATTCCCTTTAATCTTGCCTAACTTCACCTGTTTTTGTTTAGCTATTAATTGAGAACCACCTTGAGGAGATTTTCCGGTTTCGGCTACAAATACAAAGGTTTCCCCAGCAATTCGAGATATTGCTGTTGTGGGAACTAGCACGCCAGAACGTTGATTCCAAATCACTTTAGCCCGAATTAATTGATCGGCTCGTAGTTGCCCATTATCATTGTTATAAAGTGCCTTAACTAATATTGATTGAGAGTTATTTGTAATATTGGGAGAAATAAAGAATATACTACTATTGCCAATGATTTTACCCTGAGCGTTAATTAATTCAACTGGTAATCCTGGACGTAATTGTGTACCTTTTTCCAAAGGGACAGGAATTTTAACGTCCAAAGGTCGGTTTTGGGTAATAGTTGCTAATGGTGTGGAAGTATTCACAACATCCCCTACTTTAACGGGAATATCACCAACAGTTCCAGTGAAGGGAGCAGTAATTGTGTAATACTGAAGTTGAATTTGTTGTTGTTTAATATTGGCATCAGCTTGGACTAAGGATTTTTCTACCTGGGATATGGTAGCTATTTGAGCTTGAATACGGGAATCTATCGCCCCTAGTTGGGCTTTTGCCGTCGCTAGTTTGTTAGCATATAAATCTTGAGTCTGACGAGATACAGCCCCTTGTGCAGCTAATTCAGAATAGCGATTATAATCTTGTTGGTTTAAACGCACATCTGCGATATTTGCTAACCTTTCTGCTTGCAAAGATTTAAGAGTAGCGCGAACATTTTCTAGTTGCGCTTGTGAACCTCGACCAGCAGCAGATAAACTACTAAGTGCGGCTTGTTGTTGTTGAGAATCTATTTGCAGAATCGCAGTCCCGGAGGTAACTAAATCTCCTGATTTGACGAATATTTGGGAAACTTGTCCTTGAATTCGCGGTTGGAGATTGACTGAACGCCGCGATTCTAAACTGGCTATATATTCCGTACTATCTTCAACTGTACCTGTTTGCACTGGTGATAGTTTAACTTTAACCCCTGGAGGTGGCGCATTAGCAACTGCTGGAGTTGGTTTTTCAGGATTTAGCAATTTCCACGCTATCCCGCTGACACCCCCAATCAATAACAGTGCGGCTAATACCAACCGCAGCCACCGATTTGACTTGGGAGGTGACGCAGAAATGTCTTTAATATCGGTTTGAGGTTCAGGTAATGTCATGACTGATAACAAGTTGACGGAATGAATAGTTAAAAATCTATGTGTATGATATGAATTTTGAAACTTCTAATTTATGATGCACTGGCAAAAATATGTATTATCTAATTTAAATATACAGGCTTTACATTTTTTTACAATCAATCGGCAAAATAATTATCTTGATGATCAATTTCTGAATTTAGTCATAGAGAAAACATTATCTGTTTTAGCTCACCTCGAATATAGAAACAGCCTGATTTCCTTGTCACTGTCTTGAACTCAGGATTTATGCCATTTAACAACTAGTAACTTTGTTCTATTGAATAAATGCTGATCAATGTTTGTTTCTCTTTGGCAAGTCGTACCCAGAAATAGGAAAATTGTCTAGGCTAATCTTTCCCTGGTTAGAATTTAATTTAAGCTGTTATTAACATCAAAATCAACATGATTAATAAATTGATACAACGGTTCTTGACTTTGGCTCTTATTTTTGCTGTTGTCCTTTTCTCCTGGGAAGTTCCTTTTGCTTTCGCAGATCACTTTTTTACTAACTCTGGAGAAATTAGGGATAATATCAAATTATCTGAATATGATTTTACTCCCCAAGAAAATCAAGAACTACAGGGGATTCGTCAGCGTCGAAATAAAGAAATTGCCGCAATTTTAGATTTATCTCAACGTAACTTGCTTGCTCACAAATTACATAATGGTAATAATATTGATCAAGCTTTAGAAGCAATAAATTTAAGTTCTCAACAACGAGAATTAGTAAATTCTATAAATGTCTTCACTAATTTAAAATTGAAGGGAATTTTCTCTCACCATGATTTACTTGACAGTCATAAATAAAGTTCAAAATTGGTAATAGTAAATTATTTCAGTTGTGAGAAATCTGAGTTTTTGCAACTGGTAATAAAAAGATAAAAACAATCACCAATTTTTTCAAAAACTCAATAAATTATGATTGATAAGATTGAATTGTGAGATTTGATGAAAGATTTTGTTGGAGAAATTGACTGAGTACGGTTATCAACTCTAGAAATCCCTCCCTATTTTCTCCCTAATAAAGATAAGACACGGTAGATTAGAGACAGCGTTACTTCTTCAAAACAGGGGAAGTCATCATCAAAATACAGTTGTCACAATAAATGTCTTATGAGTAAAAAACTACAAGGATTCCTCAAACCCCTATTTAAAACCGCCTTTATTCTTAGCTTAGTGCTAACTTTGGCGTTCAGTCATGCTAATGATGCCTTAGCAGCCCGCAGTGGTGGCAGAATCGGTGGTGGTTCTTTTAGAATGCCTTCTAGTCGTACCTACACACCCCGGACAAGTATGCCCGGTAATGGCGGCTACTATGCTCCCTATGGCGGTGGTTTCGGATTTCCGTTTCTTTTGCCCTTATGGGGTTTTGGTGGCGGTTTTGGCGGGTTGTTTGGGATTTTGATCTTTTTTGCCATGGCGAATTTTTTAGTGCAAACATTTCGCCGTGTTACCAGTGGAGAAACGGAAGAAGTCAGCTATAGCAGTAACCCTTCGGTGTCTGTCACCCGGTTACAAGTTGGTTTACTAGCCCAAGCAAGAGATTTACAACCCGAACTCAATCGAATTGCGGAAACTGCTGATACCAATAGCCCAGCGGGAAGAAGCGAAGTTTTACAAGAAGCTAGTTTGGCTTTATTGCGTCACCCTGAATATTGGGTATATGCAGGTGGTGGAACTCAACAAGCAAAGTTAAATTCCGCAGAATCACAATTTAATCGGTTATCTTTAGCCGAACGCAGTAAGTTTAGCGAAGAAACTCTCTCTAATGTGAATAATCAACTCAAGGCTGTTTGTCAGGAAGCTTTATCTGGTGAAGATAACCCGACTCGTTTGATTAGTGAAGGGCCTGGAGAATATATTATCGTCACTTTATTAGCAGCAACTTTGGGTAAATGTGAAATTCCCGCTATTAATAATGCTGATGATTTGCGTCAAGCCTTACGTCAAATTGGTAGTCTTGGTGGTGAACAACTTTTAGCAATTGAAGTTTTGTGGACTCCCCAAGCGTCAGGGGATACTCTCACATCAGATGATTTATTTGCTGAATATCCTGATTTGAAATTGGTTTAATTGGGAGTTTTGCAAAACTCATGTAGAGACGTTCATTGAAACTTCTCTACATTCTCTCAAACTCTCACTCTCTGAGACTCTGCGCCTGGAGCGTGTTAGCGAAGCGGGGCGAAGCCCAACAAACTCATTTAGGAAACTGTCCTTCTCGCACTTCCACAGCGTAATCTTGGACAGCTTTGGTAATTGTTTCTCGTAAGTTTGTATAAACCTTGGCGAATGGTGGTTGTTTTTCCGAAAGTCCGAGAATATCAGAAGTGACTAATACTTGACCATCACAGCTAGAACCTGCACCAATTCCAATTGTAGGAATACGGAGTTTTTGAGTAATTTGCAGCGCTAGTTTTGCAGGAATGTGTTCTAATACTATAGCAAAAACCCCGGCTTGTTCGAGAGCGATCGCTTCATGAAAAATTCTCTCACCTTCTTCCTGGGTTTTTCCCTGTTGTCGTAACCCTAATTGATGAATTGACTGGGGTGTTAATCCCACATGACCCATAACCGGAATCCCCGACTGCACTAACCGGGTAATGGTTTCTACCATTGCGGGATAGCCACCTTCTAATTTTACCGCTTGCGCCCCGGTTTCTTTCAACACCCTACCGGCGGAGTGCATAGCTTGGGAAATACTTTCTTGATAGGTCAAAAATGGTAAATCAACTACCATTAAAGCATTTTTGACACCACGCCGCACAGCTTTAGCATGATGGATCATTTCATCTAAAGTTATTGGTAAGGTAGTTTCATAACCAAGGACGACGGCAAGAGAATCACCAACTAAGATCAAGTCTACACCAGCTAGATCCAAAAGTTGAGCGATCGCATAATCCCAGGCAGTTAACGCAACAATCGCCCTTCCCTGTTGTTTCCATTGAGTTAATTGTTGGGTAGTAACTGCCATAAATAATTGATAATTTATAATTGATAATTGTCAATTGTTAATTGTCAACTGATAATTGTCAATCTCTGGCAAATTTAACTGATGTCACGTTACGTCCGCGCAGGGGAGTTACAGACCTTAATACAATACCATTTTTTGGGTTAATCACTAACAATTGATTTGGCATTCCCGCCCAAATTAATCCTTGGGGACTGGGATTTTTGTCTGTATTATCAACCTTTTGGGCTATAGCTGGTGTGACTAAGTAGGTTGGCGTTGAAAATTGTCGTCATAGCACTAGGCAAGAGGCAAGAGGCAAGAGTAAAGAAGTTTTCAGCGATTTTACATTTCTTTACACAGTTTGGTTTTATTGTGTTCACCTACTTATGCTTGGTAAAGCTATTAATCTCAGTAAGTTTGCACGCATTTAGTTAAGTATATCCAGCTTGATATTATTTTTGCATATTCATTTAATTAGTTAGGCTATTTTAATCTTGAAATGCAAAGTCTCAGCCTAAATTTTACCATTTAATAAACTTCATCATGACTGCCAATATCTATCAATAAAATAATCATTTCTAATAACTCTTCATCTTCAGAGAAATTAAAGATAATTCTACAATCATAAGTAACAGAACAAGACCATAAACCCGCTAAATTTCCTCCTAACTTATGAGACTTCAAAGACGGTGTAAAGGGATCATCGGCCAAAGGACTTAATACATTAACAATTTGATTTTTTAATTGCGGGGTTTTCTTGGTAATCTTCCTAAAAGACCGCTTGAATCCACTACTCCAGACAACTTCCATCATCATCTCCTAGTAAATCAGAGATTAAATCATCAACGCTTCCCCTCTTTGCTGTACCATCTTTAAAAGCTTGTTTAACTTCCTGAGCATTAGTTAAAATTTCAGCCCGCTTCTTCTCAATTCGTTGCTTTTGAAGAAACTCAAATAAATACTCTCTATCTTCTGTGGGTAATCTTTCAATAGAAGTAATAATTTCTTGTAACGTCAGCATAGAATCTCCTCTAAAACAACTCTCTGTTTCTATATTATCTCCCATTGAGCAAATTGCATGAGTAATTTACTTAGTATAAAACAGTAGCAATATATACTTGTCTTAAAGCTTTTAAGTACCAGCTACATCTACAGGTATTGCATAACTTTCAAGTGAATATTTACTTGAGATATACACAATTGTAAACAAATCTTCACAAAATGTTAAATCTTTATGTGATAACAAATTTAAATATATCAATTAACAAAATTCGCAAAATAACTTATTGAATTATTGATATATTGTGGGGTAAGCTACAAATTCCGTGATGTGCAGTTTCTTCTTTTCTTGCTCATCCCCTGACTAAACTTGTCTTCAGGAAAAATGCCTCATGATCCCTCCTTACCCGCTTTAGGTAAAGACATCAGGAAAAAAAGAGAGTTGCAGCAAACCAGCCTTAGGTCTGGAATGCGGCTTTCAGGCAAAAATCCGCAGACGGCTGAATCAAGCCAGTTGAGTAGGGTATGCAAACTCAAGATGAAAAGATTTTGTATTCTTGGGACGAAAAATAACTGGTAAACAATTTGTTGCAGTAGCAATTACCGCAACTTAATTCGTGCAGGAGTAATACTGCCACCATAGAAATTGATCGCCCCTAACTATAAGCAAAACTTATAATCTCATTAAGAATGAATTAAGAGTAGGAATGAGAAGAAGTGGCACATAACGTGATTTGATAGTAAAAAGAAAGACTTCTTGGAAGAAAAATATGTCTTACGCGCAAACTAAGACTCAGGCTAAGTCTGGGTATAAAGCTGGGGTTCAAGATTACAGACTAACTTATTACACACCTGATTACACTCCTAAAGATACAGATTTATTAGCAGCTTTCCGGATGACCCCCCAACCCGGAGTTCCTC
The DNA here is from genome assembly GCF_009711985.1 of Dolichospermum sp. UHCC 0260. Lineage (NCBI taxonomy): Bacteria > Bacillati > Cyanobacteriota > Cyanophyceae > Nostocales > Aphanizomenonaceae > Dolichospermum > Dolichospermum sp. UHCC 0260. The sequence continues at coordinate 21,130 of NZ_VIKZ01000046.1, forward strand.
CTGAAGAAGCTGGTGCGGCTGTAGCTGCTGAGTCTTCCACTGGTACTTGGACAACAGTATGGACAGACTTGCTCACCGACCTAGATCGCTACAAAGGTCGTTGTTACGACATCGAACCAGTTCCCGGTGAAGATAACCAATATATTTGTTATGTTGCTTATCCTTTGGACTTGTTTGAAGAAGGTTCTATCACCAACGTACTAACCTCCATCGTCGGTAACGTATTTGGTTTTAAAGCTTTACGGGCGTTACGTTTGGAAGACATTCGTTTCCCTGTAGCTTACATCAAGACTTTCCAAGGACCTCCTCACGGTATCCAAGTAGAGCGCGACAAATTGAACAAATACGGTCGTCCTCTGTTGGGTTGTACAATCAAGCCCAAATTAGGTCTTTCCGCTAAGAACTACGGACGCGCAGTTTACGAATGTTTACGTGGTGGTTTGGACTTCACCAAAGACGACGAAAACATCAACTCTGCTCCTTTCCAAAGATGGCGCGATCGCTTCTTGTTTGTATCTGAAGCTATCAACAAAGCACAAGCAGAAACCGGCGAAATCAAGGGTCACTACCTAAACGTTACCGCTCCTACCTGCGAACAAATGATCCAACGGGCTGAGTACGCTAAAGAACTCAAACAGCCCATCATCATGCACGATTACCTGACCGCAGGTTTCACCGCTAACACCACACTATCTCGCTGGTGTCGTGATAACGGTATTCTGTTGCACATTCACCGGGCTATGCACGCTGTAATTGACCGTCAGAAGAACCACGGTATCCACTTCCGCGTATTGGCTAAAGCTCTCCGCTTGTCTGGTGGTGACCACATTCACACCGGTACAGTAGTTGGTAAGTTAGAAGGTGAACGGGGAATCACCATGGGCTTCGTTGACCTATTGCGTGAAAACTACATCGAGCAAGACAAGTCTCGCGGTATTTACTTTACCCAAGACTGGGCTTCTTTACCCGGTGTAATGGCAGTTGCTTCTGGTGGTATCCACGTATGGCATATGCCCGCGTTGGTAGAAATCTTTGGTGATGACTCCGTACTCCAATTCGGTGGTGGTACTCTCGGACATCCTTGGGGTAACGCTCCTGGTGCTACAGCTAACCGCGTAGCTCTAGAAGCAGTTGTTCAAGCTCGTAACGAAGGTCGCAACTTGGCTCGTGAAGGTAACGATATTATCCGCGAAGCTGCTAAGTGGTCTCCTGAGTTGGCTGTTGCTTGCGAACTGTGGAAAGAAATTAAGTTCGAGTTTGAAGCAATGGATACCGTCTGATAATTGAGGATTTGAGATTTTGGATTCATATACAATCCAAAATCTAAAAATCTAAAGGGCTGGGTCAAGCATGGATTTAAAGCAAATTGCGAAAGACACAGCCAAAACTCTCCAAAGCTACCTGACTTATCAGGCGTTGAGGACTGTATTGGCACAGCTAGGCGAAACAAATCCTCCTCTAGCACATTGGTTGCAAAACTTCTCCGCTGGCAAAATCCAAGACGGGGAAGCATATATTGAGGAATTGTTTCTAGAAAAGTCAGATTTGGCTTTGCGAATTATGACTGTCAGGGAACATATAGCGGCGGAAGTGACAGAGTTTTTACCAGAAATGGTGATAACTGGCATTCAGCAAGCCAATATGGAACAGCGTCGCCAGCATCTCGAACGCATTACGCAACTAAGTTTATCAAGTCCCAGCCTCGAAATACCAAAGACAGACAATATCTGATTCTAATTTGGATAATTTATCCAATTAGTCAGTCAACCAAGTCATAAAAAATCTCCCCCACTTATCAAAAACTATGCAAACTTTACCTAAAGAGCGTCGTTACGAAACCCTTTCTTACCTTCCCCCTTTGTCTGACGCGCAAATCGCCAAGCAAGTTCAGTACATCATCACACAAGGTTTCATTCCTGCAATTGAATTCAACGAAACTTCTGAACCTACAGAACTTTATTGGACAATGTGGAAGTTGCCTTTGTTCGGTGCTAAAACTACTCAAGAAGTATTGAGCGAAGTTCAAGGTTGCCGTTCTCAGTATGGTAACTGCTACATTCGTGTTGTTGGTTTTGACAACATCAAGCAGTGTCAAGTTATGAGCTTCCTTGTTCACAAACCCAGCAGATACTAAGAGCTAGTTAGCTAATAGTAATTTGATGAATTAAAAAGAGAGGTAGAGTTTTCTATCTCTCTTTTTTTTAGCGTTACATAATGGCTTTATGAATTATGTTTCGCGCAAAGGCACAAAGGAGCAAAGACGCAAAGGTAAGAGTTTTCAAAATTAACCATGGTTACGCCACTCAGGCTATCGGTGAGTTTCATTCTTTGATTCAGCAATACCCTTTTTTTTAGTTTTTGATAGAGAATAGAATTGTCGGTTGAGTCGCACATACAAAAGGCTAAAGGTGGTAATTATGCAACAAATTACTGTTAATGAAGCATCTCAACACTTGTCTGATTTAATTGAAGCCGCACTTGGTGGTGATGAAATTATCATCATGAAAGATAATCAACCTGTGGTGAAATTAATTCCTGTATTACCAGTTAAAATTCGTCCTAAATTTGGTAGTGCAAAGGGAATGATCAAAATATCTGATGATTTTGATGAACCTTTGGAAGAGTTGAAGGAGTATATGGAATGAAGCAATTAATTGATACTCATACTCTGCTTTGGTTTACTATGGGTAATCCCAGAATCAGTGATAATTTGAGATTAAAAATTGAAAATAACGACAATCTTCTGAGTATTGCCAGTGTTTGGGAAATGGCAATTAAACATAGTATAGGTAAACTTAATTTGGAGATGAGTTTTGATGATTTTGTCGAACAGCAAATAATTGGGAATGGTATTACATTAAAGAAAATCAACCAACAGCATATTTCAGTGATTGCTCAATTACCCTTACATCATCGTGATCCTTTTGACAGAATGTTAATTGCACAGGCTATGGTGGAAAATATGCCTATAATAAGTGCTGATACAATTTTCGATGCCTATCCCATACAGCGTTTGTGGTGAAAAATAACGCCCAATTTTGATAGTTCTTTTTTTCTCTAGTTCCCATGCTCTGCGGGGGAACACACTGAGAGGCTCTGCCTCTATTTTAACTGGAGGTAGAACCCCCAAGATGGCATTCCCAGCCTGGAGACTGGGAATGCGAAACGAGAAACGAGAAAAAATAACGCATAATCTTGATATTTCTTTTTCTAAGCGCAGACGATACAGACAACTGTTATGATTTATGAGTATCGAAAATATACTCTAGATTAGCAGTCAATGAGCTACTGTATCAATCCCAACTGTCCACAACCGCAAAACACCAGACAGCCCTTATTTTGTCAATCATGTGGTTCTGAGTTACTTTTAGAAGGGTGCTATCGAGTCCTTCGTCCCTTGGGGGGTGGTGGTTTCGGTAAAACTTATGAAGTGGATGATTCTGGTACAAAGAAAGTCTTGAAGGTTTTGTTTAATACAGTTCCTAAAGCTATTGAATTGTTTCAACAAGAAGCGGAAGTTTTAAAACACCTGAAACACCCTGGTATTCCTAAAGTTGAGTCAGATGGTTACTTTATTTATTTTCCTAGAGATGCTAAAGAACCCCTGCATTGTTTGGTAATGGAAAAAATTGAGGGGATGAATTTAGAAGAATACATAACTCAACGCAATGATCAAGCTATTAGTGAACGTGCGGCTATACGGTGGTTAAAACAGATAGTTGAGATTTTAGATCAAGTCCATAAAAAAAATTATTTTCATCGGGATATTAAGCCACCTAATATTATGCTACGACCTAATGGGCAGTTAGTATTAATTGATTTTGGCACAGCGCGGGAAGTTACACAAACTTTGATGCAAAAAGTCGCAGGACAGCAAGTTACAGGGATTATTTCCGCAGGTTATACGCCACCTGAACAAATGAATGGTAAGGCTGTTCCGCAATCAGATTTTTTTGCTTTAGGGCGGACTTTTGTTTATTTATTAACTGGTAAATTTCCCCAAGAATTTGCTGAAAATTCTCGCACGGGAGAATTAATTTGGCGAAATAATACTGCTGGTATTTCTGGAAAATTCTTGGATTTGATTGATTATTTAATGTCTCCATTTCCGGGAAATAGACCAAGAGATACCCAGGAAATTTTATATAGATTAGCTGAATTTGAGACCTCTTCACCTAAATTTAAAGTTCCTAATTCCAATAGTCAATCTTCTAATTATGGTCCTTATGCTAAAACGGTAGTATCCACATCTGGAAAAGTTAATCAAGTAGTAAGTTCTCCTAAATACGCATCACCTTGGATACGTTTTTTAGCGTACTTTATTGATTTAATAATATGTTGTATTTTCATGCCATTGTCTATAGCTTTCTTAGGAAGTATCATAATCATAATAATTATACCAGATCGAAATTGTGGAATAAATGGTATCTGTAGTGATTTATGGTATAGTATATCCTTAGTTTTATCTGTAATCTTTACTTGGCTTCATTTTGCATTAGCTGAAAGTTCCGTTAAACAATCAACTTATGGACAAGGTATCTGCAAAATAATTGTGAGTGATATGAATGGTAAAAGAATTTCTTTGTGGCGCGCTACTTGGAGATTTATAGTTAAAATATTGTTGACTTTCTTGACTTTTGGTTTAGGTGATATGATATTTATGCTATTTAATCAAAAAAATCGTTCTTTACACGATATCTTAGCTGGTACTTTGGTTATTAAAAAACCATCTGCATAATTACAAAGTATTCAATGGTGCGTTACGCTGTCGCTAACACACCCTACTAAATAAACTACTGAATAATTAACTTCTCGTAAATCTCGTAACCCATGATATAATCATCCAAAACAAAGCCACTACCAAAATCTATTACCTGACTATCAATAATTTTAAAACCAAATCGAGAATAAGCTTTAATTCCTTTTTCATTCCTTTTATTAACATTCAGAATTATTTGTTTTAAGTTCATTGCTTGCGCTTTTTGATAAATATGAAATAACATTTTTTGACCATAGCCAAAACCATGTAATGATGGCAATAAATAACATTTATGTAATTTTAAATAACTAATACTATCTATTATTTCTGAACTGTAAGATAAATAACCAACTAATTTAGAATTATGCAAAACTTGATCATAAAATATCCCTCTATTATAAATTTCATCTTCAATTACTCCTGTTCCATACATTTTAGTTAGCATATACTCGATTTGTTCAGTGCTGAGAATTGAAGAATAGTGGCTATACCAAATTTCTTGACTGACTTTTCTCAGTTCTTCCAAATCAGAATCTAATAACTTAGTAATGGTAATTGATGAATCATTCATGGTGAGAATTGTATTCTAATAAAAATTAAATGTCAGGATTGCCAAAATTAATTTACCATTTAATTGAGATAACATAGGACTCATATTTGATTTCTGTATCTGGTAAACAATACAAACAAGCAGCTATGGCAATGGATGATACATTTGACACCCCAAATCAATCCTTATCTATCCCCAAGGTCAACATTTTGACCATGTTTCGGCTAGGACTGTTTCAAATGGGGTTGAGTATGATGTCTATCTTGACTCTGGGAGTGCTTAACCGCGTCATGATTCAAGAAATCGCAATTCCGGCAACTATAGGCAGCTTAGTATTAGCAATACCTTATTTTATCGCCCCCACAAGGATTTTATTTGGGCAAATGTCCGATGCTAAACCGTTATTAGGTTATCATCGCACGGCTTATGTCTGGGTAGGAGCAGGAATATTTGCGATCGCCGCATTTTTTGCGGTACAAGTAATGTGGCAGTTAAATGCCGCTAATATTGGCGATACCTGGATATGGACTACCCAAACAATCGGTTGGACAGCGGTTCTCGGTTTCATGTTCGCAATTTACGGTTTAGCAATTTGCGCTAGTGGTACAGCATTTGCAGCTTTATTAGTGGATATCTCCGAAGAAGACAACCGTTCTCAAGTTGTGGGGATTGTTTGGTCAATGTTAATGGTAGGGATTATAGTTGGAGCAATTATCAGTTCTAGCTTATTAAAACAATTAACCACAAACGCACCTGTAGAAACTTTACAAGCGGCAATTAATCGTCTATTTATAATTGTTCCCAGCATCGTTTTTAGTTTAGCAATTGTGGCAACTATAGGGGTTGAAAAAAAATATTCCCGTTTCTTAAACCGTGCCAATAGAGGCAACCGAGAAGATGGTATAACCTTAAAAGGTGCTTGGAAAATTTTAACAGCTAGTCCACAAACAGGCTTGTTTTTCACATTTTTATTAGTGATGACTATCAGCCTGTTTATGCAAGATCCCATTTTAGAACCTTTTGCAGGGCAAGTATTTAAAATGCCCTTAGCAGAAAGTACCAAACTCAACGTTTTTTACGGTACAGGGATATTAATTTCCTATGGAATCACAGGTTTTTTCATTGTTCCTCGTTTGGGTAAAAAAAGGACTATAAAGTTAGGTTGTATTTTAGTCGCAGTGTCCGCTTTATTAATAGGTTTTTCGGGATTTTCCGCAAATCCATCTATCCTAAAATCAACTTTAGTTTTATTTGGTTTAGCTACTGGTTTTGTCACCACCGCAGCCGTTACTTTAATGTTAGACTTAACAATTGCCGAAGCTGCCGGTACTTTTATTGGCGCTTGGGGACTTGCCCAATCTTTATCTAGAGGCATTGCTACGGTAATTGGTGGTACTGTTTTAGATTTGGGACGTAAGTTTTTACCAGATAATTTAGTATTAGCTTATGGTTTGGTATTTGTCTTAGAAGCTTTAGGAATGTTACTATCAATTTGGTTTTTGAATCGTGTTAATGTCAAAGAATTTCAAACTAATACCAGACAAGTTTTAGCCTCTGTTCTCGAAAGTGACTTAGATAATTAACAACTGACAACTGTACGG
>NZ_VIKZ01000046.1:28401-56742 GCF_009711985.1 Dolichospermum sp. UHCC 0260
ACAACTAACCAGGGATACATTCTATGAGTTACTACATTGCGCCTAGTTTTCTTGATAAACTTGCAGTTCATATCACCAAAAATTTCTTAAATATTCCTGGGATTCGCGTTCCTTTAATTTTAGGAATTCATGGCCGCAAAGGTGAGGGAAAAACTTTTCAATGCGAGTTAGTTTTTGAGAAAATGGGTATCGAAGTCACCTTAATATCTGGAGGAGAATTAGAAAGTCCAGACGCGGGAGATCCTGCAAGGTTAATTCGGTTACGTTATCGGGAAACAGCAGAATTAATCAAAGTGCGGGGGAAAATGTGCGTACTGATGATTAATGATTTAGATGCTGGTGCGGGACGTTTTGATGAAGGAACTCAATATACAGTAAATACTCAGTTGGTAAATGCCACATTGATGAATATTGCTGATAATCCCACAGATGTGCAATTACCGGGAAGTTATGACTCCAATCCTTTATGTCGTGTCCCGATTATTGTCACCGGAAATGATTTTTCTACTCTCTATGCACCATTAATTCGTGATGGGAGAATGGACAAATTTTACTGGGAACCAAACCGCGATGATAAGGTAGGAATTGTGGGAGGAATTTTTGCAGAAGATGGTCTTTCACAAAGAGAAATTGCACAATTTGTTGATACTTTTCCTCATCAATCTATTGACTTTTTTAGTGCGTTGCGTTCCCGGATTTATGATGAACAAATCCGTAATTTCATCCATCAAATTGGTTTTGAAAATGTCTCTTTGCGAGTTGTCAATAGTTTGGAGGGTCCACCAGCATTTAAAAAGCCAGATTTTACTTTATCGCATTTAATTGAGTCGGGTAAATTTATGGTTGGTGAACAAAAACGGGTGGAAACTTCTCATTTAGTGGATGAATATAATCGTTTAAATCGAGGTAAAGGTTATCAAGCAACTTCACCTATTGCGGAAGTTCCTGTGAGTAAACCTGCGATTAATCAACCCACTCATTTAAGTTTAGAAACTCAAGCACAAGTTCGGCAAATTTTAGCCCAAGGTTGTAAAATTGGCATTGAACACATTGATGAAAGACGTTTTCGTACAGGTTCTTGGCAAAGTTGCGGTTCTTTTCAAATTGATGCCCATTCCGATGCTATTTCTACCTTAGAAGCTTGTTTATCTGAATATAGCGGTGAATATGTGCGTTTGGTAGGAATTGATCCACAAGCAAAACGACGAGTAGTAGAGACAATTATTCAGCGTCCCAATGGTAATTAAATAGGATTCTTGTCATGTAAAGAGGTTTCGTTAAACCTCTTTGCAAGGATTGAATTATTAACTAAACAGGAGTTAAAAATAGTTTAGCCTCTGCTTGTCTTCTCCGTTTCAATCCTGCTTCTACATTGCTACCAGGATTTCTGTATTTTAGAAAAGTTTCTTCAATTTCATCCCACTTTTTATCTCTCAACACTCTAGTCATACTTTTGAAATTGGAACTACCGTAAAAGTTAGCACCCAAGTTATAACCAAAACTTAATAAAGCACCCTGTTGATTGGCGTTTAACTCATTCCAAACCGGAATTTTTTGCAGAGGTGGGAGATAGCTATTTTCCAACTGAAGCATCAATAAATCATCTGCTTCTTGTTGAGTGATACTTTCACCTAATCTCCAGTTACTACCATCTCTTTTTTTAGTAGTACCCCAACCAATGGTGATAGGTAAATTACCACTGAGAGGATCTCGATAAGCGTTTAAATCACAACCTTCAAATTCTTTGATGAGAGGAACACCCGGAAGTGGTAGTTTTCCAGTTATCCCACCAAAACCTTTTGTAGGGGTGTTTAAAGTTGGAGATGATATAGATGATGCTGCGCTTGTTGTTGCTTGTCCAAGAGCATTATTTAAAGCATTTTGAGTATTTTTTCCGACTACACCATCTGCTTCAAGCCCTTTTTGACTTTGAAATTGTTTAACGGCTTTGACAGTATTATTGCCAAAATCACCATCTATTATTCCTGGATCTAGATTGAGTGCTTTTAAGATTTCTTGTAGTTGTTGAACTTTTGGTCCTTTCGCACCTTTTTTAAGAGTTTCATTGCTATCGAGATTTAATTTGCTAGGCATGATTATATCCTGGTGACATTGATTTAATCAGTTTGGTAATTAGGAAAAAAGCCAATGCGAAATTTCCTGTTTACCTCTGGCAACAAGTAAATAATCCTCATACAATTAAATGTTCCTGCTCGATTTCCACAGTGCATTTCTTGTATATGAGTTTTTTATTTACTAGTTGTCTGTTTTCAGACTCATTTTATTCTTAACTTTTACTCACTAAGTATACAGGATAAATGTGTAATCTTAAATATTACATAAATCACAAAAATATATGAATTAGCGGGAATACGATAACAAATCATGATATTTTAGACTAAATGAAACATTGCTAATCTAAAAATCCCGATCTGAAATATGCCTTGGTTTGTTAAAATTGAAACTGGTAAGCTTGATAAACCCACCTTTGACCAATATGTACCCGCTCACAGAGCCTATGTTCAAGAGTTGATTACTAAAGGACACAAAGCTAAAACAGGTTATTGGGCGCAAAAGGGTGGTGGAATGATGTTATTTGAGGCGGCATCAATGGATGAAGCACAAGCAATAGTATTGGCTGATCCCTTGGTACAGAACGATTGTGTCAGCTACCAATTATTTGAATGGCGAATTGTTGTGGAATAGTACACAAATTTTGAATTTTAGTGTTATGATGATGAAAGACCTGGATCTATGCAACTTCAACGCCCAAATCTTGTCAGGACCGGAAGGTAGCAGCAATAAGGGATGCTTGTGGTAGGCGTAGTCTCCGGGTCGCCTTATTTGTAGGAGCTTTCAGCAGCAATGCCTGGTTTTGGAGATATTGTACAAAAAGCTTTTTATCTCGGCGTTGGGTTAGCTTCTTACGCTGGCGAAAAAGCTGGCGGAAAATTAGCCGAACTGCGATCGCAAGTCCAGAAATTAGCAGATGAAATGGTGGCTAAAGGCGAGATGAACACAGAAGAGGCTCGTCGCTTCGTTGAAGATATGATGAAGCAAGCTCAACAGCAACCAACTTCTGGACAAACGCCTGAAAAAACACCCCCTTCCGAACCTCGTCGGATAAATATCATAGATGATGACGAAGAGCCTAGTGTGAAAGAGGCGAAAAAAGAAAATAAAGAAAATGGCGATAACGTAGATCATCTCCGCGATCAAGTGCTAGAACTACAGGAAGAGTTAAAACGGCTGCAACGCAAACCGTAAAGATAAAATTTTCACCTTGGGTATCAGTAACTTTTAATTCTAGAAAAATGACGCTATACCCAAGATGGTTTTAGTTGCAATTACTAACCGTAGACTCTATAACTTTCAGTCAGACGGCGTTTAGCATCATGTTTTCAGCCTTTGAGAGTATAAGTTATGGAAGAGTGGCAAAAAGACTTAATAGACATGATCGAAACCGTGGCTGATGAAGTAGAGCAGTTCTTCCTCGGAGTGAATGACATGATAGACGCTTTTTTTGAGGTTACGGAACAGATTACTGAAGAAGTACAAAGCGCATTTGAGGCTGATATTGATACTTTAGCTACGTTGCACGAACAGTTTTTACAAGATTTAGCCGAACCAATTTTGGAGATTTACTGGGAACTGGAAGATATCACCGAAGATATAGATCCTGGTTTTCCATATCAAGTAGAAGCTACACTAGAAAAAAATGCTGCTTGTATTGGTTGTAGTAACTATCATGGCCAGGTTTATAGCGGTAATTTGTTAGTCTGTGCTATGCACCCTCATGGTTGGGATGATAAAAATTGTCCTGACTGGGAAAAAGAAATTGAGTAGACCTCTCCGAAAATGAATGTAAAGACGTTCTATAGAACGTCTCTACAAGGGTTTCAAACCACGCACAATTACCGGAGATGCCTAGTAAATAACTCATTAAGCTGGAGAGAAATGTTAAAAACTGTTAAGTTAATAATTGTGAATCTCTGCATTTCTTTTTACTAATATAATGAGTAACTTTGCACCTGAAACTGTATCTCCAGTAAGTCAAGAAATGAAATATGGTGAACGCGAAATTGCGGAAGGGAAATTAATTACATTTCCGAACCCCCGCATTGGGCGACGCTATGACGTTAATATTACTTTACCGGAATTTACTTGTAAATGTCCTTTTTCCGGTTATCCTGACTTTGCGACCATTTATATTACATACATTCCAGATGAAAGGGTAGTAGAGTTGAAGGCACTCAAGCTTTATATTAACAGCTACCGCGATCGCTATATCTCCCATGAAGAAACAGCCAATCAAATTTTAGATGATTTTGTCGCTGCTTGTGATCCTTTAGAAGTCACCGTGAAAACAGATTTTACCCCTCGTGGGAATGTGCATACAGTAGTTGAAGTCAAACATCAGAAAGGTGTTTATAGCAGGAGTCAGGAGTCAGGAGTCAGGAGTCAGGAGTAAGAAAGGCAGTTAGAAAGAAGTTCTCTGGGTGGGGAAACCCCACCCCTACTAACTCACTAAAGCAGTGCGAGAAAAACCATTTTGTCGCGCTAATTTTTCTGCAATTAGCTTTTGATAAACTGCTTCATAACCATCAGTCATTTGCTGAACACTAAAATGTTCTTCCACATATTGACGACAAGCGTAACGATTTAAACTCCTGACTTGATCAATAGCATTAATACATTCTTCGACATTATCACAGAGAAAACCTGTTTCCCCGTTAACAATCACTTCTGCTGTTGAACCCATTCGCATGGCAATTACAGGCGTACCTGATGCCATTGATTCTACCATGACTAAACCAAAAGGTTCTCGCCAAGTAATTGGGAATAAAGTTGCATAAGCACCACCCATAAGGGCATTTTTTTGGAGATGATTGGCTTCACCTAAATATTCAATTTGCTGACCATCAATATGCGGTTTAACTTTTTGTTCAAAATATTCCCAATCTACCAAATCTACTTTACCTGCAAGTTTTAACTTCCGTCCAGTTTTTTTAGCAATTTCAATTGCTAAATGTGGTCCTTTTTCTGGAGACATTCTGCCTAAAAAAGCTAAATAAGATGGTTCTGTTGGTTGAGGATAAAATTCATAACTACTAACATCAATGCCATTATAAACAGTGTCTACATAGTTTAATCCTAATCTGGGTTCTTTTTGAGAATTAGAGATACTAATATAAGGCTGTTTTCGACAATGTTTAAATATTTTTTCATTGTCTGGTGTGAAAATGCCATGTAAGGTATGCACCGTAGGAGTTGTTACCAGGTTTGCAGATGTTAATGTTGCGACTCCCATGTGGGAATGAATAATATCGAAATCTGCGGCTTTTTCATAGACTGATGCTATTTGTAGAAATTCATAAATACTTGAATCTCTGATAGTAGAATCTAGCCTTAAAGCGCGGGGATGAACTGATATTAATTTGGCTAAAGTTAAAGAATCTCCTGATGCAAATAATGTCACTTCGTGTCCTCGACGGACTAATTCATCAGTTAATAACCCCACTACCAATTCTATTCCACCATAAGCTGGTGGTGGTACTCTCTCCCACAGTGGAGCGATTTGAGCAATTTTCATTATCAATCTCCTAAAATATCCGATTTCTATTTCCAGTTATTTGAAAATAAATTGAATAGCTAACAGGAAATAGCTAAAAGTAAAAAAACCGCCCTTATTCATGATTGTACTACCAAATCTTATGCTTTATATTTGATATATTTTGTCTATCTGAGGTAATGTCAATGTCTGATACTTAAGAAATAAATTAGACAAAATATAATTGTTATATTTGGGATTTTGAACTTGACTTGAAAGACAAAAATAAGTATAATATATAACGATAAATAAATAGTTGCATATATTAAGTAAAATGAATATATACAAACAAATAAATAAACCGCGTGTTTCCTGGCAGGCAGTTTTTGCACTAGTTATATTTGTGTTTATGTACCTACCTATTTTGGTACTGGCTTTTTATAGTTTTAATCAGTCACCTTACAGCGCTAAATGGCAAGGATTTACCTTAGAATGGTATGGAAAACTATTTAATGACGAACGGATTTTATCCGGGTTATATAATAGTTTGTTGGTGGCTTTTTGTGCAGTAGGAGTTTCCGCAGTGTTCGGAACATTAATGGCTGTGGGGTTGGCACGTTATGATTTTCCTGGTAAGAAATTATATCAGGGAATTGCCTATTTACCCTTATTAATTCCTGATATTGCGATCGCTGTTTCGACACTAGTATGTTTAGCGGCTTTTGCTATTCCTTTGAGTATATGGACTATTATCGCTGCCCATATTGTTTTTTGTCTATCCTATGTGGGTTTGGTAGTGTCTGCGCGGATGAATAATATTAATCCTCATCTAGAAGAAGCAGCATTAGATTTAGGTGCAACCCCCATACAAGCCTTTATTTTAGTTTTATTACCGCAATTAATGCCGGGGATTATTTCTGGGTGTTTATTGGCTTTTGTATTGAGTTTGGATGATTTTTTAATTGCTAGTTTTACTGCGGGAAGTGGGACTAATACCTTACCAATGGAAATTTTTAGCCGCATTAGAACGGGAGTCAAACCGGATATTAATGCTTTAAGTGTGATGTTAATTTCTACGACTGCTATTGTGGCTTTGATAGGGGAATTGATTAGAACTGCGGGGGAAAGGAGAGAATAGGGAATGATGAAAGAAATACAGGAAATTTTTACCAAAGACTTTAAGGAGATTACAGATGATTTAATTTTATGGGGGTCAGATAACATTATTAAAAGTTATTGTGATTTACAAAAAACTTTACCTAATGAAAATAGTTCCTCAATTTAAGTAGTTGTGATCATGGCTGCAAATTCTTCCAAAGCCTGAAAACTGCCTACTTCCCAACTCCTTTTTATCACATTAGGGATAATCTGAGTAATAGGTATATCTTCAAAATAGGGACTTTGATCAGATTTGATATATTTACCATTTTTCAACAAATAAATAGCCAATTTACCACTATCATATATCCATAATTCTGGAACTCCAATAGCTTCATAAGCATCAAGAGTTGTTTTTGATGTCACATCAATTTCTATTGCTAAATCTGGTGGTAGATGATCAGGTTGTAACCTCCGCAAACCAATCATTTGTTGATAATTTTGAATATAAAAACAAGCATCTGGTTCAATTCCTGCTGTACCTTGTTTTTTGAAAGTTGTTGAACCAAAAGGTTGATATTTAATTTCTTTAGCTTTCAGCAATATTTTGACAATATCAGAAATTAAATCTTTGGAAATTTCATGCTCAGGTAAAGGGACCATAATTTCTAAATTACCTTGATTGTAGGCAATTCGTGAAGCTCTTTTTTCTCCTAGTTCTTGTAAAATCGCCTCAAATTCTTCCCAGGTAACATCTGGAATAGTAACTGTACTACCAGGTGTTAATTGCATCTGGCTAACGGCTTTGAAAATAGGAATCGCTACACTCATAGCATTTATTATTCTTGATAGATTAAGTCTAACAAAAAGTAGGGTGGGAATTACCCACCACAATATTCTACACCTTAAACTTAGCGGTGATCCGTTTCATGGCTTCTTCCACATTTTCCCGACTATTAAAGGCAGAAATGCGGAAATAACCCTCACCCGCAGCACCAAAACCAGAACCGGGAGTACCCACCACATTCACAGTTTCTAATAATTTATCGAAAAATTCCCAACTAGATAAACCATGGGGAGTTTTCACCCATACATAAGGTGCATTGACTCCACCATAAACACTTAAACCAGCGTTTGTGAGTTCTTCGCGGATGATTTTGGCATTGTCTAAATAGAAGTTTACCAAAGCTTTGATTTGTGCTTGTCCTGCTTCTGAATAAACTGCTTCTGCACCCCGTTGAATAATGTAGGAAACGCCATTAAATTTGGTAGATTGACGACGATTCCAGAGTTTCCAAATTTCCACATTAGAACCGTCAGCGGCTTTAGCTGTGAGGGTTTTGGGAACAACAGTTAAAGCGCAACGAGTTCCGGTAAAACCAGCATTTTTAGAGAAAGAACGAAATTCAATTGCACAATCTCTCGCACCTTCTATTTCAAAAATAGAATGAGGTAAGCTAGGATCTGTAATAAATGCTTCATAAGCAGCATCAAAAAAGATAATTGAACCGTTAGCTTTGGCATAATTTACCCATGCTTGCAAATGTTCTTTCGTAGCAGTTGCACCTGTGGGATTATTAGGAAAGCAAAGATAAATTAAATCAACTTTTTGGCTAGGAATTTCGGCTGTAAAGTTGTTTTCAGCAGTAACAGGTAAATAAACTAAACCACCATATTCGCCTTTTTCATTCACGTCTCCCGTATTACCCGCCATAACGTTAGTATCTACGTAAACCGGATATACTGGGTCAGTAACGGCGATAACGTTATTTTTGCCAAAAATATCTAAAATGTTGCCAGAATCGCATTTAGAACCGTCGGAAATAAAGATTTCATCGGCTTCTATGGCTGCTCCCCGTGCCTGGAAGTCGTGGGTGGCGATTTTCTCCCTTAACCAATTATAACCTTGTTCTGGACCATATCCTTTAAAACTTGAGCGATCGCCCATATCTTCTACAGCTTTAATCATGGCTGTGCGACAAGCTTCTGGTAAGGGTTCGGTGACATCACCAATCCCCAGACGGATAATTTTAGCATCAGGGTTAGCTTGGGCAAAGGCATTTACCCGACGCGCAATTTCTGGAAACAGATAACCAGCTTTGAGTTTCAGGTAGTTGTCGTTAATTGTAGCCATAGTAAATTTTGAGAAAAAAGATAATCATACACTATTTTACTTTGAGGACAGAAATAAAAAGATCCCTGACTCCTTCAAGAAGTCAGAGATCTGAAACTTTAAGTTATAATTATTTTAGAAAATTCCCATATTTGAGAAACTATGAGTCTCATTAATGAAGCTACTAAACAACGAATTATCCAAGAGGTTTTAGAGGCTAGAAAAAATCGTCCTCAGTTTCTAGTTGCTATGCAGGAACGACAAAAACAAGGTTTAAAAATTGCGCGACAATGTGCCAAAATCTTGAAAGAAAGATTTGGCGCAGAAAAAGTTGTCTTATTCGGTTCTTTATTGGATCATCAACAAATGAGTTGGCGTTCTGATATTGATTTAGCTGTTTGGGGTTTACCAGAAAAAGATTATTTTAAAGCGTGGGCTACTCTAGATGAAGGACATCCTTTTGAAATTGATTTGGTAGAATTTCAAAATGCCAAACCTCATATTTTAAAAGCAATTTATCAAGGAATAGATTTATGAATTCTGCTGTAGTTAGGGAACGAATCACTGAAGAAGTGATTAAAATTCAAGAAACCAAAAAACAACTTGATAAGTTTGTTAAGGAACTAGAAAATCAAGAAATAGAAATTTATCAAGAAGCTCTAGTTGATGCAATTGCTCTTAACTTACATGGATTTTATACAGGCGTAGAACGTATTTTTCAAGTTATTGCTAATCAAATTGATTATCGCAAACCTACAGGTGACAAATGGCATAGTGAGTTATTAGAACAAATGTCTGTTGATTTACCTGGTATCAGACAAGCTGTCATTTCAGAAAATGCGTTATTGATTTTGGATGAGTTACGACGGTTTCGTCATGTAGTTAGAAGTGTGTATTCTTATCAGTTAAAAGAACAACGAGTTCTAGATGTTGTAAATCAAGTATTCAATTTTTATGATGATTTGATTAGAGAAATTGAAGATTTTTGTGATTCCCTTAGTTTAGAAATTGATAGATAGAAATATCATATCCCTAACTTATTAATAAAGTCAGGGATATATATTAGTTATAGTTTTTGATGATTTTACATTTAATTAGGTTAACCTATTTACCAGTTAGAAGTAATGAAATTATAAATGGTAGATTTAGTTTACCTAATTTACAACTTGGCTACCATGACTGCGAGGATCATCTTGATTTCCATCTGTGGCGACTGAGGCGGAAAATTGCGAAGTTTTACCATTACCTTGAATATGGGGAAGGGTAGAACCAGTAATTAAAGCTTCTAAATTACTAGCCATAATGGTGCGGGGAATATCACCAATGGTTTCAGCGATGGTTTCTCCTTGTTTACCCAAAAATACAAAGTGCGGAATGCCATCTACTCGATATTTGAGCATTTCTGGCAACCATTTGGTATTATCAACATTCAACATCACAAAATTCAGGTTGTTATTGTACTTTTCTCTGAGTTTGGCCATGTCGGGAGTCATTTTCTGACAAACTGTACACCAATCGGCATAAAACTCGACTAGAGAAGGTTTTCCGTTGCTGAGGGCTACTTCTAAGGGAATAGCAGTTTTACCCAATTCCGCCAGGGAAACTGAGGTAGAATCAGTTTTAAGTCCCAGGAAGAGGGCAACTCCCAAAGCGATCGCTACAATGGCAATTAAGAAGTTTTTGATGCGGTTACTAGAATTTACAGGGGCTTGGGTACTCATAATCAATTTATTAAGACTTATTAACTTAGTTCATCTTACTGTTTTCTCACATAATGAAAAAAAGAGTTACCCTGACTTTTCCCAAACGGGCGATTCAAATGCCTGTTACCTACCGACTAGCAAAGGATTTTAATGTCGCTGCGAATATTATTCGCGCCCAAGTTGCCCCGAATCAAATTGGTAAACTGGTAGTAGAATTATTGGGAGACATTGATCAGTTAGATGCAGCAATTGAATGGATGCGATCGCAACATATTCATGTTTCCCTGGGTTTAGGTGAAATTATCATTGATGAGGATGTATGCGTTCACTGTGGTTTATGTACGGGGGTTTGTCCGACTGAAGCCTTGGCTATTAATCCAGAGACATATAAACTCACTTTTGTGCGATCACGCTGTATTGTTTGCGAACAATGTATTCCTACTTGTCCGGTACAAGCTATTTCCACTAATCTTTAGATATTATGAGCAATTCTATTTGATTTGTGTATCCCTTACGGGAAATGGAGGTAACGAACCACAGAGACGCAGAGAGCGCAGAGGAAGAGAGGGAAGAGAAATACCTGTATCTTATTTGGGATTGCTATATTGCTAATTTTTTTTATTTATGAAAATTCCTTCAGAAACATCTATCAAAACTCTTGGTGAAACTGCACATCAAGCCATTGAAAACCATTTTGAAAAAACCATAAAATGGGAAAAAGCAGTTAAAAAAGACGAAGATCCAGAACCACTCCACCAAATGCGTGTGGGAATGCGGCGCTTACGAACTGCTGTTAGTAGATTCGAGAGATATTTATTTTTACCAAAATTAGTTAGTGATAAAAATATTGGTAACCTTGCTAGAATTTTGGGTGGTCTCAGAGATTTAGATGTGCTTGCAGAAATTCTGGAAAAGAATTACAAACCGCATTTACTTGAAAAAGAACAAAAATCTCTAGAAACCGCTTTTAAGGAATTGCATAAACAACGAGAAATTGCCGTTTCTCATGTGCAGAATATATTTCAAGATGAAGTTTATAAATCTTTTAAAAATGAATGTGAACATTGGTTAAAAAATCCCAGCTATCAAAGTTTTTCATCAGTACCAATTTATCATGTGTTACCAGATTTACTCTCACCAGAAGTTAGTGAATTTTGCTTACATCCAGGATGGTTAATTGGGACTAAAATTGTTAAATCAGAAATAGTAGTGCAAACAAAATGGACACCCAAGCAATTAGAAGAACATCTGAAAATAGAAGGTAAAACTTTGCATAGTTTACGGAAACAAGCCAAAGGTCTCCGCTACCAAATGGAGTTATTTACTGAATTATATGGTGAGTCTTTTACCGCACATCTTCATGATATTAAAAGCATCCAAGAAATCTTGGGAATGATCCAAGATAATATGGTTTTACATGAATGGTTAGAAAATATATTCAAATCAGAACTGGATACTCAATTACGTGGGTTAACGACCCTATTAGCCGCAAATCGTTATCAATTATGGCAAGAATGGCAACCACTTCAACAACGTTATTTGCAAGCAGATACTAGATATAATTTACATTTAGTAGTATTACAACCGACGTTGGTAAATCTTAAACAAGAAGAGAGAGATTAATTCATGGTATGTTTAAATATATAATAATCGGCATTCCGCACTTCAAAATGTCACATATTTATGCTTCAAAAATGTTACCAAATTAGGATAGTTTTATTAAGTATTAATCCTGATTTTTCCTGGTGGTAATGCGATCGCGAAGCGCGACCTAGGAATCGCTATCTGACCATTATTAGCCCGATATTGGTAATCTTGATGTATACTCAAAACGGCTTGATTGTTTGATTCTAAACGTAGGGGTTTAGCACTGCTAAACCCCTACACATCTGGGTTCTTTGTCATTTGGCAAAAGTTTAAATCTCACCCGTGTTTAGTATATTACAAAATGAAGTGCGAAATGTGGGTTTTAACGCCAAGCTTGAGATAATATCCTGAATGCAGAGGATCTAAATTTGCTTCAACTTTATAATAAAATCTCTAATGGCTATAAGGATAGGTATGAAGCTCTTATTGATGATGAATCCGACAGAATAACGGAATTTATCCTGTGGGCGTTCCATCATTCTGAAACCGTAGCTAAATTTTGAACTAGCTTCAAAAATTAAACTGTCATGAAAAAGTCCCTGGCGCACTTGCATAGCCAATAATTTACTTGTTGGATTTGCCTCAATGCTTTGATGAATGGGTTCTGGTAGATCAATACCTAAAAGTTGTTGTGCAAGCAATAGACCCATCAAAAGCATTCGTTCACAACCGAGGGTTTTTGCTTGCTCGATTAGGAGTTTCCACTCCATCTGCTGATAGACTAGAACAAACTCAGCAACATCACAGATCCATCCCAGTCTTTCCCAGCCATGTTTGGAACCATGTACACAGAGAATTAACAACAAATCTTCGGGATGCAAGTTAGGTACTTCTGTGCCAAAAAGAGAAATTGGCTCAAGACGCTTCCATAGATATTCAAAATCAAGTTGAAATAGGAAAAAGCTTTTGCTGGTAATACTTTTGTGAATATCAATGTGGACTCGATTATCGATGCTGTTGAGGGGATACTCGTGGGCATTGTATTCAATATAGAGTTTGTATAGCGCAAGTCTCCTTAGCCCTGTTTGTATTAATGATGTTTTGGATGTTTGGTATCCCTGAGCAGTAAGGAGGTCAATCGCTGTCAGAAAATCTTTGCTGTCAACCCAAATATCTAAATCGCCGAATTGTCGTAGAGCCAAATTACCATAAATTGCAGCCGCTAGAACAGGTCCTTTAAAAGGAATAGCAGGGATATCATTATCTTGAAATAGTTTAAGAATTTTGAGAAGTTCTTGGGTAAGGAAAAGGTTGCGAGCCGCGTTGGTATGAAAGAAATTGCGGAGTTCGGACAGGACGGGTTTGGGGACGGCTTCTGGACAGAGGGTTTTAAGGTTTTGATAGAGGAGAGGGAGAACACTATGACGAGCTGCGGTTTGGATAAGGTATGGCCAGTCGAGGGTTTGCTGAACTAGGGTTTGGATTTGTTGGCTGATTTCGGGAGAGGGGTGGGTTCTGGCACAGCAGAGCAGTAACTCGATTTCGGGGCGAGTGGTTTGGGCTGATTTTTTAATCGATAGGTGGGGTTGAGCAACGGAAATACTCGTCATATTGTTTTTATCGATAATGTTGGGCTTGGGTTTCAAAGAGATGGGCATAGTGACCGCCTAATTGCATTAGTTCTGGATGGGTTCCACTTTCGATAATTTTGCCATTTTCGAGGAAATAAATATGATCGCTCATTTTGACGGTGGATAAGCGATGGCTGATGAGGATCGCGGTTTGACCTTGGATAAGTTGACGGAATTTTTGGAAGATTTCTTCTTCGGCTTTGGCATCGAGAGAACTACTGGGTTCATCAAGAATGAGGATTTGGGCATTGCGGAGAAAGGCACGGGCTAGGGCGATTTTTTGCCATTGGCCAATGCTGAGTTCTTCTCCTGTTTCAAACCAAGAGCCTAATATGGTTTCGTAGTTATCGGGAAGTCCAGTAATGACTTCATCGGCTCCTGATTGACGGGCGGCTTCGGTGATGCGCCGATCGCCTGGGGGAAGGTCAATGTTGCCTAGCCAGATATTTTCTTGGGCGGTGAGATGATATTTGGCGTAGTCTTGGAAAATGACTCCAATTTGGCGGCGGAGGTCGGAAAGGCCAAAGGAGCGCAGGTCTTGCCCTTCAAAGGTGATATGTCCTTCGCTGGGGTCATAGAGTCGGCACAGCAGTTTGATGAGGGTAGTTTTGCCTGCGCCGTTTTCACCGACTAAGGCGACTGTTTTGCCTGGTGGAATATTGAGGGAAATATTGGTTAATCCCTGGCGGTTACTGGTGGGATATTGAAAGCTAACGTTGTGAAATTGAATGCCTTTTTGTTGTAATGGGGGGATAGGTTGGGGATGGGTGGGTTCGAGGATTTTGGGTTGGAGGTCGAGGAATTCGTGGAGATTGGCGAGAAAAAGGTTGTCTTCATAAAGGCCAGCTAGGCTACTAAAGACTCCCTGAAGGGAACTTTGACCGCGTTGGAAGGCTTGGTAATACATGATCAAGTCGCCGAGAGTAAAGTGTCCCTGGATGGTTTGGTAGGCAATGACGGCATAGGAACCATAGATGGCGAGGATGGAACTGGTTTGGGCGATGAGACCATTGAGAGCGTTGCGTTGGGAGATGGCAAGGCTTTCTCGGTAAAGTTGTTTTCTGAGGTGACGAAAGCGGCGACTGAAGAGGGAACCAAGTCCAAAGAGTCGGATTTCTTTGGCAAATAGGCTATTGGTGAGTAGCCAGTCTAGGTAATAGGTTTTGCGTTCGGTGGCGGTGCGTTTATGTTTCCATTGGTACATTTCGTCGGCATATTTGAGGCGTACAAAAAGTCCAGGGAGGGTGGCGATGAAGAGGATGGCGGTGATTTCCCAGTGGAACCAAAAAAGCAGTCCTGCTATGGCGATGAGGGAGAAGCTGTTCCCGATGAGTTGGAGGAGGCTATTGAGGATATGGGGGGGACGGAAGTAGGCTTCTCGTTGGGCGCGTTGCAGGGTGTCGTGGTATTGGGCGTTTTCGTAGTATTCTAGGTCTATTTCAATGGCTTTGGCATGGACGATGCCGTACATATAGTCGGTGACGAGTTCGGTTTGGGTGGTGTTGATGAGTTCGCTGAGGGAGCTACTGAGGGCAATAATCAGGTTGATGATTCCTGTGAGGGCAATGAGGAGAAATATTTGGGAAAGGGCGGTGGTTTTGGTGTTTAGGTTGGCGGCTACGGTATCAATGATTACTTTCATTAGGTAGAGTGAAAGTAGCGGCAGGATACTCTGGACGGTGAGCAGGATTAGGCGGGCGATCGTCCAGGTGGGGCTACTTTGCCAAATGAGTTTTAGGGCGCGATTGAGTTGTAAGGCTCTTTGAATTTTTTGTTTGATTTGGGGAGGGGAGAGTTTTAATTTGTAGGGGGAGGGAGTCATGAGCCGCCATAAGTATTTTGAAAAATTCTGGTGGGTAAAGAAGTAGTCAAGAGTTACTCTAATATCAGTACGGATGGTAAAATGTCTGGATATGCTAATCTCAAAAATTGGTAGCCAATCCCTGCTGCTCCCTCAAAAAAAACAGGATTAAAACTCAAAAATTGCTCATAGCCAAAATTGCCCTTCTGCTTTGCACGAGCTATAATTCCCTCAACTTGGGTCATGGCTATTTCTTGTAACTGAGGTCGAGATGATTTTTGAGCAGCAGTAAATAAGAATTCGACTCGACTTAAATTACCATTGCAAAGATGATCTAAATTACTTAACCCGTATAACATTGTCGTTTTAATAGCACTTTCAATATCTTGTTGAATTTCATCGGTGTTTAAAATATCTAGTCCAGCCACCCTTGCTAAACCGATTCCCGGAGATCCATGAGCCCAGCCACATTGATATTTCAAATCCTCTGTTGAGGGGAACCTAAAATCAGGCCAATTGCCAACTTCTCTATTAAAAACACTCCGTTCGTAAGAGATAGATTCTTGAGCGGCTTCTAAAAAAATAGTTTGACCACTAATTTTATATAAACGTAGAAGAGAGTAAGCGATTCCAGCGGCTCCATGAGAAAATCCAGTCAATAATTTGCCATTTAAAGTTTTCCAGGTTTTATATCCTGAGTCACTACTGACACGATTGTTCAACAAATGCTCCCCACATAGAGTAATTTGATTTTTTAATTTTTGATTAGGAAAAACATCATAAAGTGCTATAAGACCTAAGATAGTTCCGGCTACTCCACCTATAATATCAAATTGCTGATCATTAGTAATTAAATCAGGTGTAATCATTGCCGCAACTTTTTCAGATGCACTTAGAAGCATTTCATTTTCCAAAATTTTGGCAATTCGCACTAGAGTATATACAATAGAGCCATAACCCAAAATTCCATTCATTTCAACGAAATATTCTGAATGAGTAACATCTTTTTCTTCTTGTAAAACCATGAGCAAGGGCTTCAGAGAAGATAAAGCAAGTTGAATAAATTCGGTATCATTTGTTGTCTTTCCTAATGCTGCGAAAAATAATGCTACGCCCAAAGAGCCTTCATACAAATTCCAAGAAAGTGAATTTAGTTGATATTTACAAAGTCTAGGAGAATACTGAGGTGCAATCCAATTAGTACAGCCATTTAACGAATAAACTGCCCGCTTTTTTAGAGAGATGCCAATTTTTATCGATTGCTCTACTAATATTTCTTGTATTTGCTCCGAATTTTGACAAGCTATATTATTAAAACTATTATTTGGAGTAGATAATGAATAATTAGATTCATTAATGGTAAATCTCGAAAAAAACGAACCTTCAATAAAACTTATATTTTTTTCTAAATCATTATTGCTTAAGCTTTTTATTCGTTCTACTACAACTTCAAAGCTAGAAGAGGTAAAACAGTTTTTTATCACTTTATTTGATCCAAAACTGAAATTTGAACAATCTGAACTAGCCAAGATTCGTGGAATATCATATTGTTCCATTGCTTCTTTTTCTTCTTCTACAAGAGGAATCAACAGAAGCGCAAAATTAGACGAGAGTAAAAGTTTACTCAAACTCTCCAGTTGAAGACTTCGTTCTATCCCATCTCTCATAAATTTGGGATGATTTAATTTTTCCAAAAGTAAAGTATAAGCATAAGTAGGGCGAAAAACAAATCGAACTGGCGCGTTATAAAATTCGTGTAATGGGCTATTTATTTGTAATAATTCATTTTTTTTATCTATCAAAAAATAGTATAAAGTTTTAAATCCATGAATAATTTCTTCAAGAAAATGAGTTGGAGGTACTTTGAGATCATTTAGAATTGGTACATTATTTAGATTTAGATGTTGATTTTCTTTTATTTCAGAACAAGTTTCATGGTCATAGCTTAATTCCATGTTATCCGTGTTTATATTTCTCCATTGGCGTACTCGGAAAAAAGTTCTTTGTTGATCAAATCCCCCTAATCCACTAGGATCATATACATGGATATCTTCTTGAATATGGGACTCTTGAAAAGGCGAATGCCATTGAGGCAACAACCCTGTATTCATTACAGAATGTAAAATTTCTTGATAGGTTGTATAGGCCATTTCCAAGCTTTCTCTTATGTCATTAGCTTCTCTCATTCGAGGATGCATCAAAGTTTCTAAATCAATCAAGACAGGATGTTCTGAACAAGCAATAACATTTTCGTTATGAAGATCTGTTGCTTCTAGAACATACGCTAGACATAATTGCATACCGCTTCTATAATAAAATCGCTTAATCTCTTCAATATTTTTACATGGTAAACTGTTGACAAACTCTACCCATCCATAATCTGAGCGATGAAGAATCTTAAGAACTTTTAATGGTAACAAAATACTTTGTTTGTTTAACCAAGATAATAATTTAAAATAGCAAATTTCTAGATCTAAATTCTTTGGTTTATATACAAGCTTTAAACCTGAGTCAAACTGTATGATCATTACTGAATTTCCATTGTTATGATAGTCAGAAAGTCCAGGTTGTACACCAATAACTTTTTTGAAATCTTCTGAAAATATTTTTTTAAGCTCAGTCCAATCTAAAGCTAATCTGTCAATAAACTTGGCACTTGAATCAATCCAAAAGTTAATTGTAGTTCCCACTAAACGAGCTAGAACAGGATATTCTTTAAAGAATAAAGTTAAACGTGAGTGTAGCATTTCTTTGATAAATTCTTCATATTTTTTGCGAGAGTAGCCCTTTTTAGATTTATTGCATAAACTAATAATTGTTGATTGCCTTAAAACTTTGAATGTTGAAAATTCTAGTTCTAAAGTGGGGGCGCACATATAAGATAATCTTGCTAATAAGTTTTGCTCAAGGCTAGTATGAGCATCTTGAGAAAGCAATTGGTAGTTTGTTCCTGTCTGAGAAATCAGGTTTTGTCTAGCGAGATGAATAAAAGGCAAAAATAAATCTTCAAATGGATAATTGGAGTTAAGAGCATTATTATTATTTTTAGTTGATAAATCTTTAAAAGAACCCATTTTAGCAATTTCTATACTTTCATTTAAAATTTCTATCCATTTAGGCAGATTAATTGGTTCAGATTGCTTAGGTATAATTTCAGATCCTAAAATACAATCAATCTTTTCAAGTTTTATGTCATAGAGTTCTAAATATTTTTCAAATTTTATCCAATCCCCATCAGCAACTACTTGACACCATTCTTGTAATCTTGAGTTTATCGGTTTTTCTTCATACTTTTTTTCAAAACAACTTTTTGAATTCAAGCGCTCCATAATAGTTGTTGATTTCGCTACAATTTCTAATAAATCTTCTGTTGAAAATTTCATAACTTACAACCTTGTCTGAAATAAAGAAAATATGAAAAGTTTAATCGTTGTCTATGCAATAGATAATTTTAAAAGCTATTCGATTAGCTTAATAAGCATTATGCGTAGAAGTTGGACAGAAGAGAACTGATATTACTATTGTACAAGGCACAGTCGTCTGAGGTTGAGGCTGAGAACTTCCCAAGGAAGATCCAGCAATGTCAATTATATTAGGCATTTCTACTAAGTAGTTAAAGTTATTTGCTAATAAGTTTGGTAGTACCACATAAGTCTTTTTTGTCGTCTCTTCTATGGCTTTAATTTTTATTTTTACTGGGATTTCTAACTCAAATTCCTTTTTGAGAATCTCTGTTGAATTGTTTAGCCAAGCATCTTTAAAATGCTCATCTTTCCAGCATTTGCTAAGTATAGCTGTAGTGTATTCTTCATCTAAGATACTATTTCTCTGTTGCTCCAAAACCCACAAAGCAACATCCTCATAACTCATCCCCAAATTCGCCTGTAACTCCTCCTCAGAAACACCCTCATAAGGATTACAAGGCAATACCATATAAATAGTATCCTCCGTCTCCTCCAACACCGTAATCTCAAGCTCATCAGGCAACTTAGAGCCTATTTCTTGCTCAATGACAGCCTTGGGATTCGCAATCAACTCAGCCCGAAACGACTCATCTTTCAAAGCACGAGTAATTAAATGAATCTCCAAATCCTTGCGAGTCTTTAACGCCAACTTAGAATCCTTCTGAAACTGAAAAGACCACAAAGGCAAATTAGGCGTAAACCCTTGGGAAAACTGTTTTTCGTTACTCATAATCGTTACCTCAACTATTGTGACTAAAAATGAACTTAAAAATCATAAACCGACATTTATTCAAGAAAATAAACACCAGCCATCCCGAACCATCTCCTCCGACAACGGCACCAGAATATAACCAGCCATATTCCCCGTGCCACCGATCGCCACTCGCCCTTGACATTCCACCCAAGCATGAGCCGACATCCGCCCACCCGTAGCCCTCGTGAAACCAATGCGTAGCTCAGAAGAAAAACCACGCCGAGCCAACAAAACCTGCGTAGCCAAAGCTTGAGGCAGACAGATTGCCCGTAAATAGGGACTAGCCACCCTCACCGCCCAAACCACTTTGTTGACATCAGCCTCGTCTGTTCCTGGCAAATTAGCCCTTGGCTGTGAAATCTTTGCCAAAAGACCCCGCAATTGACCAAACGGTAGCAATTTTAACGCTAACCTGATTGTTCCCAGTAGAAACACAACCTTAAACAGAAGCACGCGATCGCTCCTATTCAGACTGAAAAATTTACGGAACTTTTTCATTAATTTGTAAATTGGCCAATAAATTCCATCCCTAGGCAACCCGATAGAAGAAATTTGCAGTTAACCCCCTTAATTCTTGGTATTTATTAAATGAATGCCTGGGTAGAAGTAAATATTTGAATTGAGTAATAGTTAAATTGTATAATTAAGTATGGTACGGACTATGTTCATAAATGTTGATTGCGTAACAAAACGTTACAAACCTGATTTTGGAATTCAAAATATAGTACAAAATAACTATTTTCTAGCCATTACCTCTGGCTAAAAAACAGCCGGTTGGGAAAATAAGTATAAATACTCAATAAAATAGAGGATTCCCTGACAAAGAAGGGGGGAAATCCAGTTCATCGTTCAGGTTTTAGAATATCTGTTTTTTCGGCATTGGTGAATGAAAGTATGAATTTGCCTCACACAAAGGCGCAAAGGCGCAAAGTTTAAGAGTTTCAGACATGGAATTTTTGCTTTTCATCCCTCAATTCAGCAACGCCGTTTTTTCTAGACAGTACATTTGTCTGATATTTTCTGGTAATTTATCCAAATCATAATATTGTAAATAACCGATTTCTCGATTTTGATAAGAGAAAATACAGTAAATTAGAGATTCTTCTCCTTTGATTCTAGGTTGATAAGTTTCTATTACTTTTTCTAAATCATAAGGATTATCTCTACCACCATAAAATTGTAATACTTTTTCATCACTACGCCATTTTTCTATTAATTGATAATCATGGATATCATCTTTCATAGGACGAATGGTAATTTCATTTTTAAGAATCAACATTTGAACGCAGATAAACGCAAATAAACGCAGATGAATTAATAGATTTAATAATTCTGTGTTAAATGTTTTCCATGACAAACTACATGGTCGCTAATACAAATTCTCCCTCGTTAACAGAGTTATTTATTGATATATCATAAACCAAGCCTGTTTTCTCAGCATAAACATGAATAGTTGTGGGTAATTCACCGATTTTATTGAATGTCAGAACTTGATATAGCAAATCTCCCTGATTTACTGAAGTACCTAATGCAGCTTTAGATAAAATCATTCCTCCTACGGGACTCCAATATTTTTTTAGTTGACTAAGTGAACGAAAATTTGTTTGATGATATATAGTTTTTGATTGGGTTAAATCCTGTATTTCTAAAATACTTTTTTGAGTTAAATAATTTTTAATTCCGCTCACTCCTTTAGTTACTGAATCTGCATTCATTTGCATTCCCGTTCCTAATTCTAATGTCCATGCTTCTTTATCAAATCTCATTTTTTGTCCGGTTAATTTTAACAAAGCATTCTCTAAAGCTAACCAGGGTTTGATAAATGATTCATCAAAAGCATCACCATCATATTCATCGAATAAAATGCTATAATCTAGAAGAAATAAATTAGCACTATCTTCTCGATTTCGGAAATAATAAAGGTATTCTATTCCTTCTCCAGTGTGACTATGTAAATCAATTACGTAGTCTGCATCTAAATACAGAGATTGCAGCTTATAACGATATTTATCAGTTAATTGGACACTGCTAGGGGCATTTATTTTATCTAAAAGACTATTGAAACTAGTTTGAATTTTTTGGGAAAAGTTATATTTAATTGTATCTATATCTAAACCAATTTGAGAACGAGCAAATTCTTCTATATCATCATGTTTTTTTTCATAATCCCAAAAAATTCTATTCCAATTTTGACTATCGTAAACATTGAATCTACCTGTTGAAAAATTATGAGTTCGTTGGTTAACAGCTAAGGGATTACAAACAGGTACAAGCCAAATTTCTCCTATTATCTGAGTATTATTTAATGTCGTTAAGAAATCAATAATTTGGTAAATGACAGCATTACCAACAATTTCCGCACCGTGTAAGTTAGATTGGATATATACTTTTTTACCAGATTTAGCACCAACAAATTTATATACTTGAAGAGAAAGAAACTCACCAGAAGCAAGTTGAAAAAGGGGAATAGTGGAAATAGTAGGAATCATCAATCAAATCCCTAGTCAAACTAATAAACAGTTTACTACAAAATCCTAATTATTGAATTATTTTTGTATCACTATCTTGAGAATAAATGTCTAATTTATTTCAGATAAAGTTTTAAATTGTTCCTCACTAATACGGCCTGCTGCATATAAAGTTTCTGTAATTTCAGAAATTGTTAAAACTGCGTGTGCTTGATAACCATTTTCTCGCAATCTGTCTTTTACACCTTGCTCATGGTCCATAAATACTACAATATCATTGACATTTAATCCTGCATATTTTAACTTTTCTGCTCCTTCCATTACGCTTTTACCACTGATCAAAATATCATCAACAACGACAACAACTTCTCCAGGATTAAAATTACCTTCTATTACCTTGCGGGTTCCGTGTGCTTTTACTTCTTTGCGGGGAAAAATCATCGGGGAATTTAGATGTAATGATAATCCAGTAGCAGTGGGTAAAGAACCATAAGGAATACCGGCTATTCTATCATAAGTTAGGTCTTTAAGAATCCCTGCATAAGCAATTACTATCTGATGAAATATTTGGGGATTGGAAATGATTTTGCGGAGGTCTATATAATAGGGAAAGGTAGCACCAGAAGCTTGGACAAATTCACCAAACATGATACAACCAATGTCATAAAGTTGTAAAATTAAATCTAAAAGCGGGTGTTTATTTAACAAACAAACATCAGGAAACCAGACGGAACAAGCGGAGTTTTCTTGGGAAATTTCAGTTCTGAGATGATTAATTTCCGCCCTTAAAGATTGCAGTTGTGTACATAGATTTTCACTCCCTAACATATCTTGAGAAACGGGAAGAAGTAACCCATCACCATTATAATTTAATCCCGCTGATAGCAAATTTTTAAGATTACCACCTTCAGACCAAATACTGCGGGCTAAAATTACTCTTTCTGGTGCTTCTTTGCGAATTTTTGCTAAAATATCTGGTTGAATAGTTCCTACTTCTAAACCCAGTTGTTCAGGTGTTCCCCAATTTTTTGCTTCTTTGACTACTTGTAAATAAAAAGGGGATTCCGCTGTAGGGTATTGCTGCAAAATCACTGCACCTGGATTAGAAGTTGTACACAAAATAAAAACGGCTTTATCGGGATAAACTAAAAAGGGTGCTACGTGATCTTGTCCTGCATAAGGACTCAATGTAATCGCATCAATTTGCCATTCTTCAAAAACAGTTTTAGCGAAAATTGTACTAGTATTAAGATCGCTATGTTTGGCATCTAATATAATCGGAATATGGGCAGGAATAGCGTTTAAAGTTTTTTCTAATAATTCCCATCCCGGAATACCTAAAGCTGCGTAAAATCCCAGAGTTGGTTTATAGGCACATACTAAATCACTGGTTTGGGAAATAGTAAATTCTAACCAATCCCACAGACTATCAATCATACTTTTGGGATCTGATTTCTGGGAATATCGTTCAGGGAGCATTTCTGGATTAGGATCTAGTCCTACAAATAGTAAACTCTGATTTTGAGCGATCGCCCCATTCAATTTATCGTAAAATTTCATAAGTTCTCCTAGCAATATTTTAACTTTAAGGCATTTACTAAAATACTAACCCGTTTTCTCTACCATCATATCATTAATGGTAACACAATTATCCGTATATGCGTTAATCTGAGGTTAATATTATCATTCCCTCCCATTTTGCTAAAATCTTATCACTAATTCCTGGTACTTTATCAACATCTTGTAAAGAAGTAAATTTTTGCTGTTGACGCGCTATAATTATCCTTTGGGCTAACTTCTTACCCACACCAGGCAGAGTTTCTAGTTCTGCTTGACTTGCTGTATTGAGATTAATTTTAGTGTTAATCGAATTTACGAAAGATGATGGTTGTTTAATTTGGGGACATTTTTTAACTTCCGTATCAATTTTAGATTTAATATTTGCTGGTAAACCGGGTTTTATTTTACCATAAAGTCGGTTAAATTCCCGTTGAAAATGATTCGCAACTGTAGGATTTTCAATCACTATTAATGTTTCATCATTACCATGATTAGCAGCTTCTGACCAATTATGTGAACCTGTAATAACAGTTTTGTTATCAATAACTGCAAATTTATCATGTAATAAATCTCCTTTAGGTAAAATTGGCACTCCCACAGTAGAAATGGGATTTTTCCAAGGACGGTTATCAACTTCATATTTACAGTTATCACTTAAAGCAAATCCCATCATATCTAACGCTTCACTGTAGGGACGATAGGCAAATTGTGGTGCAATTAAAGCCCGAATTTGCACATTTTGATGATGACGTTCTTCTAGAATATTGGCAAGTTGTTGATCTGAAAATACAAATAATGCTAAATCAACAGTTTTTGTACTTTTAGATAAAGTTTTAGCAATTAATCCATTACTGCTAATACTCCCAGGTTGAGTGGGAGAAGTTGGAGAAAAATGAACTGTAACTTTACTGTTACCTAATGTGATTGTTTTTGGTGCGCGAACAGGTTTCTTAACACCAAATTTACTATCTGGTTTTTCTCCTATTCCGTCACCCCACATAATATTAAATTCTTCCGTGAGTAAACTTGCTAATTCAGAACTATCAATTTTTAGTAAATTATTGGCATTTCCTAAACTACTAGAATTACTAAGATCTCCAGAAGTATCACTCAAAGTAAAATTGGCAGAAGTAATAATCACAAACCGATGATCAACAATGACAAACTTATGGTGCATTAAACTGCTACCCTTTGAACCATCAGCAGTATCATCAATCCAAGGAATATTGGCATTTTGAACAATAGCTAAACCATCCCGTTGACTAATTTCCTCCGGTGTGATTTGATGATCTTGATTAATATCCACAAATTTCCGAAATTCTTGATATCGTTCCTGTTCTTTTTTTCCTAACCTAGTTATTTCCGCAGCAGTAAAACTACTCCAAGTCCGAGAATAATTACTTTCTAAAATCAACCTTATTTTTACGCCATCCTTTTGTTTTTGTGCTAATATTTGAGCAACTTTTGGTAAACGTAACTCTTGGACAGCTATATCCACAGTAGATTTAGCTTGGGAAATAGTGTCAACAATCTGCTTTTCTAAATCATCCCCCAAGCGGGTTTGCTGACGATAAGTCTCTTGATATTCCGAAGATTGGGAATTATTGAAGTAAACTTGAATTAAAGAATCTTGAGGTAAAGGTGCTAAACGCTGATTTGATGATTGCACTTGTTGACAACCACCTAAAGTGAATAGCAATAAAAAGATATAAGAAAAATAGCGGATTTGTGGGAAAATAAACACAGTAATCTGATCAAAGTAAATTACAGCGATTTTAATGTATTTATATCACACCCTGCATTAACTTCTTTCTTCCTTTGCGTCTTTGCCCCTTTGCGTCTCTGCGCGAAACTCTTATTTATTAATTTTTATGCAAATATATCTAGATTACAGTGCAACTACCCCAACTCGTCCAGAAGCGATCGCAATTATCCAAAAAATCTTAACACAACAGTGGGGTAATCCTTCCAGTTTACATGAATGGGGCAACCGTGCCGCCTTGGTTGTGGAAACAGCCAGAATCCAAGTTGCAGGATTAATTAACGCAGTTCCCGAATCTATTATTTTCACGTCTGGGGGAACAGAAGCGGATAATTTAGCGATTATGGGAGTGGCACGATGTTACACTACTCCCCAACATATGATCATTTCCAGTGTAGAACATTCCGCCATTTCAGAACCGGCGAAAATGTTAGAAAATTGGGGTTGGGAAATTACCCGTTTAGGTGTAAATCATCAAGGAAGAGTCAACCCCGAAGACTTAAAAGCAGCTTTACGAGATAACACCGTGTTGGTATCTGTGATTTATGGACAAAGTGAAATAGGAACAGTTCAACCAATTGCTGAATTGGGGAAAATCACAAAAACACACGGCGCTTTATTTCACACAGATGCAGTGCAAGTTGCTGGACGTTTATCGCTAGATGTGCAGACTTTACCCGTAGATTTATTGAGTCTATCCAGTCATAAAATCTATGGCGGTTTGGGTGCAGGGGCGTTATATGTGCGGACTGGAGTGGAATTAATGCCGCTACTGGGTGGGGGTGGACAGGAGAACGGACTGCGTTCAGGGACGCAAGCAACGCCCGCTATTGCTGGATTTGGAGTAGCTGCGGAGTTAGCAGCCCAGGAATTGGAGACGGAAACAGGGAGATTAATCCTATTGCGCGATCGCCTCTTTGCCATTCTAGCAGATGTTCCCGGTTTAATGCCCACAGGTGACAAAATTCATCGTTTACCCCATCATCTCAGTTTTTATTTAAAACCAGCAGACGGGGAAAAAATTAGCGGCAAAACTTTGGTAAGACAGTTAAATTTAGCCGGAATTGGTATTAGTGCAGGTGCGGCTTGCAATAGTGGAAAATTAAGCCCTAGTCCCATTTTATTAGCAATGGGATATTCTCAAACAGCGGCTTTATGTGGAATTAGATTAACTTTAGGGAAACAGACAACGGCAGCCGATATTGATTGGACTGGGATAGTTTTGAAACAGATTTTGCAGAGATTAATCCCAGATTGATTTTTGGGATTCGTATTGATAATATAACGAATAGGTGATAGTAAGCAATTACCAATTACCAATTACCAATCACCAATTACCAATCACCAATTACCAATTACCAATTAAACACCTAATAATTTGTAGATAATGTTATTGACAAGAGTAAGCGCAAAAGCACCTAAAATTGCGCTCCAAATGCCATAACGTAACCGGAAACCATCTACTAACCAAGCAGCAATACTAAAACAAGCAACAGCAATCATGAAAGTGAAGATACCAGATAATAAGTCAAAGGTGGCTAAATTTGGTATCACAAACAAAACTTTGAGAACTGGCTTAACTAGTGCTGTAATAATACCTAAAACTGCGGCGGAAAAAATTGCCTTTTCTGGAGTATCAATTTCCACTCCTAAAGGTAATTTACTAATAATCCACAAGCTAACAGCCGTGACTAACCAAACAATTAACAGCGTCGTAATATCCATTACCAGAACCCCACAAAACGTGAATGTTGATATGACGATAAATACCTGGTTGACTTGGTTTCTTGATCTAAAAATCTTTGTAGCTTAACCAATTATTTATAAATTAGCAGCATTTTTGATGAGAACTTAAATTTATTCTAGATATCTTTAGGTTTACTATAAACCACCAGATCCCCGACTTCTCTAAGAAGTCGGGGATCTGACTTTTGCACGGAATTCTTTGTCTTTTATTTACCACCGTAGAAAAAAGCAATTTCCTTTTCTTTTAAAGGTGCAAAACCAGCAGCAACTAGCTTTTGATCAAGTTCAGTTTGGGGAATATGTTTAGCACCAATCCGAACAATGCGAGAACGCATGGTATTGGATACACCGCTGCGTTGTCTGCTTGATTCTAAACCCATAACTTGTTCATATAGGTCTAATTTAACTATGGGAATAGGAGAACCATCAAAATCAATTCCCCTTGATATCGCTCTATCAATAGCATCAGCACCTGTGGTATTTTCAGTAGTCATGGTAACGTATTTTCAAAGATGTTGAAATATTTTACCAGGGAATAGGGAACAGGGACGGTTCAGCTAGAATAAATTTTTCCGCTAGTTCTGATATATAATTAACTTATCGCTTGATTAATTTACATTAATTTGCTATGGATTCTTTAAACCTACGCACAAAAGTTATTACAGAATTGACACTCCCCGGTCTAAAGACACGGGGATTCTACATTCATCGTCAGAATTTGCTCTAGCAGGTTTTCACCCTTACGGGTTCCTCAGTCGCTCATGGGGGAAACCCCCAAGACCGCGCTGAGTCACCAACTAGAGTAGAGATTCTAACTCCTGTAGCGTTAATTTGGGGATGCCCTCCCCTATTTTTTGCCAGATTAAGAATGTTAATTGCAGCATTTGTATCTCTGTGCAATTCGCAGCCACAAACACAATTATGGGTACGAGTTGATAGAGATTTTTTCAATTACGCCACAGCTAGAACACTTTTGAGAAGTGTAATGAGGTGCTACGACTATAGCAATCTTGTCAAATTTAACCGCAAAATATTCAATCCACTGCCTGAACAAATACCAACTAGCGTCACTAATTGATTTTGCTAAACAATGATTTTTTACC
>NZ_VIKZ01000046.1:57114-62935 GCF_009711985.1 Dolichospermum sp. UHCC 0260
GCCTAATAATTTGAGTTCACCAATCCCTTTTTTGTCGGTAAAAGTGATGCGTCGCTTTGTTTTGTGTAGCTTCCATACTGATGTTTTATATTCAACAGAACGGCAATCTTTTTGAAAACGAGGAAACCCCTTCTTGCCAGATTTATTAGATTGACAATTGTTGTAAAACCTTGATATAGCAGACCATCCACGTTCTGCGGCTGATTGTACTGCCATTGAATTTAATTCAGCAGCAAAGCTAAATTCTTGGCGTAGTTCTGTTGAATACTTGTTAAGAGCAAACTTATCAATTTTGAGTTCCCGCGGGGCATCCATCCAATATCTAATCACTTTATTGCGAATGAATTGGGTGGTACGAATTGCATCGTCTATGGCGTTGTATTGATCTTGTTTACCTTTAACTTTGTATTCTAGAACTAGCATTGATTTAACCTTGAACAATCAACTTGATTTGGTTTCGACCTGCGTTTATTATACAATATATACAAAATGTCAGTGCAGGATAGATCCTGCACCTAGCCTTCATCCCGCAGCTGTTGCACAGGTGTGTCCTCCTGAGTCGGACACGCCTTCAAGGGTTTTCGGCATTCTCCTTATAAATTATAATGATGATATCTGTTACAAGGCTTGCTATAAATGGGCGGAGAATCATAGCTATAAAAATTGATCCTCAACATAGACTTTTTAAAAGACAATATGGCGGAAAACCCTACAGCCTAACTGCCAACAACGACTTTCATAGATTTGTTAGACTGAACACACCAGGATTTTTTTTCAGTCACATCTGTAGATAACGCCAGCAGACGAGGCACTTCATGCTTACAAACACCCTACTTCTCTCAAATCAACTTCCCAGTTTACAATATTCATCCACCACAGAACGCTTCGATGACACTTGGGAAGCCCCCCTGGCAACCCTTTTGGGACTAGGACGCGCTGCCGGTGCTGATTTTGTGGAATACTTCTTAGAACGTCGCAACTACATCAGTTGTTTAGCCGAAGAAGATACCATTACCAGCATTTCCCCCAATTTAGCTACCGGTGCAGGAGTGCGAGTATTTCGTGGCAAAGCTGACTGCTACGTTAGCACCAATAACCTCACATTTGCCGGTTTAAAAGCTGCTTTAGAAAAAGCTCTTTCCATCTTAGGCTTACAACTACCCGGACCGAGTGCCTTCATTCCCGAAATCAACCTAGAACTACTCAGAGACTACGCCAGCAAACGCGGTAAAGACGGTTGGCTACCCTTGTGTAGTTCTATCAGCGAAATGGGAGAAGTCCTCCTTGATGGTACAGCCCAACTTAATAAAAAAGCTACCCACGTCCAATCCCGCCGCGCTTCCTACTTCCGTGACTGGCAAGAAGTATTAGTTGCTGGTAGTGACGGAACATTTGCCCGTGATATCCGCCTCACCCAGTCCGTGGGCTTTAATCTCCTTTGTGCTGACGGTGCTAACCGTTCTTCCATTGGTGAACGGGCTGGTAACACCAGTGACGCTAACTTCCTGAGAACCTGGGATTATCAACAAGCCTCCGAACAAATCGCCGAATCTGCTGGTAAAATGCTTTACGCAGATTACGTAGAATCAGGAACTTACCCGATTATCATGGCCAATCACTTTGGCGGTGTAATTTTCCACGAAGCTTGCGGACACCTTTTAGAAACCACCCAAATTGAACGCAAAACCACACCATTTGCCGACAAAAAAGGTGAAAAAATTGCCCACGAAAGCTTAACAGCTTGGGACGAAGGCCGCGCCGATAATGCCTTCGGGACAATTGATATGGACGACGAAGGAATGCCCGCCCAAAGAACATTATTAATTGAAAAAGGCATCCTCAAAAACTTCCTCGCTGATAGAACCGGTTCAGTGCGGACTGGACACCCCAGAACAGGCAGTGGCCGCCGGCAAAATTACACTTTTGCTGCCGCTAGTCGGATGCGAAATACCTATATTGATTGTGGAGAACACACAACAGAAGACCTATTTGCCTCCGTTGATAAAGGTATTTACTGTAAGAAAATGGGTGGCGGAAGTGTAGGAGCAACAGGTCAATTTAACTTTAGCGTTGATGAAGCTTACCTAATAGAAAATGGCAAAATTACCAAACCATTAAAAGGTGCTACCCTCATCGGAGAAGCCAAGGAAATCATGAATAAAATTTCCCTATGTTCCCAAGATTTAGAACTAGCTCCCGGCTTCTGTGGTTCAGTCAGCGGTAGCATTTACACCACCGTTGGACAACCCCATATTAAGGTTGATTCTATTACTGTTGGTGGCAGATAAAAATCATCAGATGAAAAACAGATAAACCATACATATTATCTGTTCTCATCATTAATTCTTTTCTTCCTTTGCGCCTTTGCTCCTTTGTACCTTTGCGCGAAACTTTCATCTTAAAATGTAATCATGTCTAACATTCAAGAAATCGCAACCTACGCTCAAGAAAATGCTGCTAAACTGGGCATTAAAAAGTTTGATATTTACGGTTCAACTGTAGATGATACTAGCGTTCAAGTTGACCAAGGTGAACCCAAACAAGTCAAAGCTTCCAATCGTTCTGGGGTAACAGTTCGGGTTTGGAATGAAGAAAATACAATGGGTGTTACCAGCACCACAGATGTAGATGCTCAAGGATTAGAATTAGCTTTAAAAACTGCTTACGAAGCGAGTTTTTTTGGTGTGAAAGAAAATGTTCCTGATTTTAGTCCAGAAGCAACTATTCCTATTCCTAATACACATCAGAAAAAAGCCCTGCAAGCACCTGTTTCTGAACTAATAGAAAAACTATTAGTAGCAGAAAAAGAATTAATGGCAAAACATCCTGCGATTACAAGTGTGCCTTATAATGGTTTAGCACAAAGAGATATTGACAGATTTTATCTCAATAGTGATGGTGCTGTGAGAACTGAATCTCATTCTTTAGCTTCTATTTATTTGTACAGCAAAACTGAAGAGGAAAATAAAAAACCTCGCAGTGCTGGTGCTTATCGAGTCAAGGAAAGTGTAGCCGATTTAGATATTGCAGGTTGTATTCAAGAAACTGCTGATAAAACCATCAGTCATTTGCATTATGAAAAAATCAAAACTGGTAAATATCAAGTAGTTTTCTCTCCTGAAGCTTTTTTAAGTTTGTTGGGGGCTTTTTCCAATTTATTTAACGCCCAAAGTATTCTGGATAATCAAAGTTTATCAAAAACTGATGATATCGGGAAAGAACTGGCTTCACCTTTACTTTCAGTTTATGATGATGCTTTACACCCCGCTAATATTGGGGCTGAAAGTTTTGATGGTGAAGGTACTCCCACCCGGCAAATTAAGTTAATAGAAAAGGGCATTTTAACTAGCTTTTTGCATAGCGCGGGAACTGCAAAACGGTTAAATGCTCAACCTACAGGTAATGCTAGTATTGGCGCAAAAGTGAGTGTCAGTCCCAATTTTTATCACGTTTTTGCAGCAGGAACTCCAGAGAAAGAATTGAGTTTGGAAACTGCGGAAAATGTGATTTTAATTGATGATTTACAAGCTCTTCATGCGGGTGTTAAGGCTTTACAAGGTTCTTTTTCTTTACCTTTTGATGGTTGGTTAATTAATAAGGGTGAAAAAACCAGTATTGAGTCGGCAACTGTAGCTGGTGATTTCTTAGAACTTTTGAAATCAATTGTTTATGTAGAAAAAGAAGTTGAGTTAACACCAGCAGGAGTTGCACCGAGAGTTTGGGTGAGTGAACTTTCTATTACTGGAGATTAATATCTTTTTTTACTCTGTGCGTCTGTGGTTTAAGGTTAATTTATCGAACCACAGAGGCACAGAGGACACGGAGGAATGAGATTAAGGAGAAATTTTTTCACCGTTGCTTAATTTAGCGGCAGTTTTAGGGGAACTGTTCGTTAATCAAGTTAATAATTCGCTTAATTCCTTGTGTAATTAGAAAGTGAATCTATTGAAAATATTGAAATTTCTCAAAAACTTTGACAAAAGCTTTGGTATCATGGCCTCAAATTAATCAATTTGAGGCTTTTTATTGACATCGAACTTAGTCCAGGTTCTATCAATTTGCAGGTCTTGTTCTAGTTGCAATGCTTCATTTAATACTGCATTGGTGAAGTTTATACTTTTCAAGTAAGTTTGGCAAGCTGCCACTGGTACTGTCAAGACATCACTCCAGGCTTGTTCTGCTTTGTGAAAATCTTGAATCTTTAAGCTATTTGCAAAAGATAAGCTACTATTTATTAAACCTAATTCCTGGATTTCTGATATTACTGATGGTTCTTCACCTAACCCATAATGATAGTCTCTAACGGTCAGGAGACAGTCATAAATCTGGCGCGATAGTCTGTTACCAACTAGCTGTAGCAAGTTACAAGCTAACGCTGGGATAATGTGCCATGTTTCAGCTAATAAATCTCGTTCTAGTCCAGATATTTTCGCAGGAATTAGCAAATCTACATCACTGAGAAAATCTGTTTCTCCTGATAGCAACATGACAGAAAAAATTAGCCACTCCTCATTTGTATCTAGAATTGCTTCAGGTTCTTTGACAATCATTACATAGCGCGGTGGTGAGTTGCCTGCCAAAAAACTTTGTGCTGAGGAAGAGTAAAAAGTCTCTTGTTCTTGACTTGAGAATTTTAGAGGACTTCTTACTAAGCGACTCACTTCCCAAATTTCTCCAGGTTGTGGGATTGGCATATTAGACGCTTGCCTGTTTAAAAATGTGGATTTACTCAAGTTTACACGCATATATTTAGTTTCCCGACAAAAATTAACAATGAGCCGGGATTCTGGGTGTAGTCGCATCCAATCCCATATATTATGTAACGTTCGGACGCTTCTAAATATCAGGATTTACTCTCATTTCAATCAATTTGAGTATTTTATTCACTTACCACTGCTTTGTTGAACGATTGTATTCTCTCTTTTGCTGGCGATTTTCTTGCAGTTTGCCCTTGAAATCTTCAACTTTAAGTAGTCCTAAAGAATCAGCAATCCGTCCTAAAAGTTCCTGCCATCGTTTGGATATTTCACTCTGACTAACTCTCAATTCTCCAGCTAGTTGAGTTTGTGTTTTTCCATCAATTTTACCTTGCCATAATTTCAGATAGTTTTGGCGTGGATATTGTTGATCTAGTTGATAAATTGCCTCTATTGCTTTGAGAATTAAATCTGCCCTTTCTGTTGATTCTAAGATGTTAAATTCATCAGGAATTGTATCTAACAGGGCTATATCTGTTCCAGGGATATTGCCATCTAAACTTTGGCATTTTCGCAGATTTTCTTGACGGACAAAATCAATAATCGCACAGCGGGCTACTGTAGCAGCCCAGCGATAAAATTCTTCTAATCCTCCTTCTCTAAACTTTCCAGATTGCAGACCCTGAAATATTTTTAAATGGGCATTTTGAACCGCATCTTCCCAAGATATGCCTGTACCCCTAGTGTATTTGTTAGCAATTTTTTTTAATCTCTGGCGATAGTTTGAGTCAAGCCAAGTCTCTGAAGAATAAGACCATGATTCCTGCGCTGATAACATACAATATGTCCTTGATAAATAGGCTATTAACTAGGCAACAAATAGTCTTTCCAATGTGCAAATTGCTGAATAACAGGATTATTTTTGTGAAAATTGGAGCGTAAATTCAACTTGCTTGAATAACGCTTTCACCAACCAATATATAAATTCAGCATTTAGACTTTTTTCTCAAATAAGGAAATGTAGAGAATGTTGATTAACACCATATAAATTTATGGGTTTGAAACCAAATCTTTTTTCTCTATATTTTCTTACTTACATTCCATGTCTCACACTAACTGCATAG
>NZ_VIKZ01000047.1:0-7424 GCF_009711985.1 Dolichospermum sp. UHCC 0260
TGGTAGATGAAGAAAATATATCCTTGCTTCTCTAAATAATCAGCTTGTGAGTTATTTTCCTGATCTAAATTAATATTGAATTGAGGTATTTGTGTGTTGCTTGAAGCAAGAGGTCTATTCTTCGGTAAGATTTATTTGCGTGGCAGCTTCTGATTTTAAATCTTTATTATCAACCTGGTTATAAACATTTGTACCAATAGCAAAGATAGTTTGCTGGAAATCCTCTAAAAGGGTCTTCAACTGTGTGGGGGACATATTCGGATTGTTCATTGCCGTTTGCAATTGTTCAACTTTCTGATTAGCCAAAGCTATCAACTGCTCACTGAGTAAATTGGCATTATCCCGTAATGTTGAAGCATAAGTAAACAAGAGATTATTCCCTTGGTTTTTGAGTTCCACCAGTTCTTTACGTCTTTGATCTTCTTCGGAAAATAACTCAGCTTGTTGCCGCATTTGCTCAATTTCGTTGTTACTTAAACCGCCTGTACTTGTAATCCGAATACTTTGTTCTCTACCTGTACCTTTATCTTGAGCCGCAACTTTGAGAATGCCATTCACATCAATTTCAAAAGCCACTTCAATTTGGGGAATGCCGCGAGGAGCAGGAGGAATCCCACTGAGGAGAAACTGCCCTAGACTTTTGTTATCCTTGGCCATGGAGCGTTCTCCTTGGAGGACATGAACTTCTACGGATGTTTGACCATCAACGGCTGTAGAAAATATTTGAGCTTTGCTAGTGGGAATAGTGGTATTCCGGTCAATAATTTTGGTGAATACTTCTCCTAGTGTTTCAATCCCTAAAGATAGAGGTGTGACATCTAACAGTAATAGGGTATTTAATTCTCCTCCCAAAACTCCGGCTTGGATAGCTGCACCTAGTGCTACTGCTTCATCAGGGTTGACGGAATGATCTGGGATTTTGCCATTGAAAAATTTGATCAGGGCGTTTTGAACAGCAGGAATGCGGGTAGAACCTCCTACTAAAATAATCTTATCTATATTCTGCGGTTTGACTTCTGCATCTTTGAGGGCTTGCATCATTGGGGCGATAGTCTCCTTGATTAAACTCCCTGTTAGTTCTTCAAATTGAGAACGACTGAGTTCCATTTCCAGATGCTTTGGTCCAGTAGCATCAGCAGTGATAAATGGCAGGTTAATGGAGGTAATAACCATACTAGATAGTTCAACTTTGGCTTTTTCCGCGGCTTCTCGCACGCGTTGGAGTGCCATTTTGTCTTGGGTAATGTCTATTTTCTCTTCTGCTAGGAATCGCTCTACCATCCAGCAAACAATGGCATTATCAAAGTCGTCTCCGCCGAGATGATTATTACCACAGGTGGCTTTAACTTCAAAAACTCCATCTCCTAGTTGGAGAATAGATACGTCAAATGTCCCCCCTCCTAAGTCAAATACTAAAATTAATTGCTCTTGATCTTGTTTGTCTAGACCGAAGGCTAGGGCGGCGGCGGTGGGTTCGTTGATAATTCTTAATACTTCTAGTCCAGCAATAGTACCTGCATCTTTTGTGGCTTGTCTTTGGGCATCTGTAAAATATGCTGGTACGGTAATTACGGCTTTTGTCACTTCGTCACCTAAGAAATTTTCCGCGTCTTGCTTGAGTTTTTTCAAGACCATAGCGGATATTTCTTGGGGTGTGTAATTTTGTCCGCGAATTTGGACATCAACGGTATTATCTTTTCCTTTGATGCAATTATAAGGGACGCGACCGCGCTCTAATTCTGTATCTTCCCAGCGACGACCGATAAATCTTTTAATACTGTAGATTGTGTTTTCGGCATTAGTTATAGTTTGTCGCTTTGCTAATTGTCCGATGAGGCGATCTTTCCCTTTACCAAAGGCTACAATGCTAGGGGTAGTGCGTCCACCTTCGGAGTTGGCAATTACTTTTGGTCGCCCAGATTCCAAAACAGCCACACAACTATTCGTAGTCCCTAAGTCAATCCCAATAACTTTTCCCATACTTGAATTATTTTTAATAAAATACTCCACCGTAATTATTCACAAGCGGTTGTGTTTTAGCTGAATAGGTTGGCGTTAAAAATTGTCGTTATGACAAGGGAACAGGGAACACTATGGCTTACGCCACGCTTCGCTATCGACAAGCTCAGTGCATCCCAGGGAACAGGGAATTCCAGAAAAGGTTTTGAGCAACTTTACTTGTCCTTACATATTACTCTTCGAGAAGCCGCTCCACGTCTACGGTTTTTTTCCGTTCACCTACTTACAGGCAATAAATTTATGCAACCTTTATCCAAACTTTATGAAAAACACATTTATTATAAGCGATCGCACACACAGAGGCCACAGTTTTAAAAATTAGTATTACAAACAAGGGAATAGGGAACAGATACAGGGAACAGATACAGAACTTTCCGGTGTTATGAGGTACATACCCAGCGGGCATACTATGGCTAACGCCACGCTGCGCTATCGCCAAGTGTTACAGTGACCTGGCGATGCCCTGAGCTTGTCGAAGGGTCGAACTGCTCAGTACAAGTCTTGCCCGCTATATACGTACCTCATGAAACCGGAAAGTTCTGTAAGTAAGTATCAACAACCTTATAGCGGTTATTGGTTGGGTGAAATACAAGAACCCCACCCCCAACCCCCTCCCCGCAAGCGGGGAGGGGGCTTATGACTGTATCTCATTTAAGTGCATACCGCTATATGCTGTTTAACTTAACCGTTATCTTGGCTAGACAAATCTTCTGATTCTAAAGATATATCTTCTCTGGGAGCAGCTACTTTCACCATGGCATGGCGGAGGACGCGCTCACCAAAATAGTAGCCGCGAACTAACTCTTCTAAAACTGTTCCTTCTGGATGTTCATCTGTCGGTTCTCGC
The DNA here is from genome assembly GCF_009711985.1 of Dolichospermum sp. UHCC 0260. Classification (NCBI taxonomy): domain Bacteria; kingdom Bacillati; phylum Cyanobacteriota; class Cyanophyceae; order Nostocales; family Aphanizomenonaceae; genus Dolichospermum; species Dolichospermum sp. UHCC 0260. The sequence goes on from NZ_VIKZ01000047.1 coordinate 2,867, forward strand.
ATGACGGCTTCATGCAAATTTGGGTCAAATTCTTGACCTTCAGGACGCATGGGTGCTACACCTAGACGTTTTAGACAATCCACCAATTGTTTATAAACCCCTTGATAACTCTTATGAATTGTCATTTCGCCATCACCTTGGGGTTTGAGGTGCGCTCGCGCTCGCTCAAAATTATCTACAACAGGTAGCAATTCTGTAATTGTGTTTCGCTTTACCTGTAAGTCAATTTCTTCTTTTTCTTTGGCAGTTCGCTTGCGATAATTCTCAAAATCTGCGGCAATTCGCATATACTGAGTGCTACGGTCTTCTAGTTGGGTTTTGAGCGTTTCAATTTGTTGATTTAACTCTGCTAAAACAGCGATATCTACTTCAATAGGGTTGGCTGTAGCATCACCATGTTCTTCAGTGAGTATGTTATCTCCCTGTTCATTTATTTGGTTTGCTGCTTGCTCATTAAACTCGTATCCAGGTTCGTTGGAGTTAATTTCGGACGGGGAGTCACTTTTCATGAGAATATGTGGTATGTGGTAAATTCAGTCACTTAAGTGCTGAGAAGAATGGTTTGAGGTAAACTTAGGTGTGTTCGGTGACTTTAGCAACTGCTGGCTATATCTTTCGTTGATTAGCCTAATTCCTGGCTTATATAGTAGTGTACCTGTTTATTTTCGTTTACTATTATTTACTCATTCCAGATGCTTTTAACAGCAGAAATTTAACGAGCATTCAGCTAGTAAGCTAATTTTGGGTTTAAATCCCCCTTTTCAACAACCCGCTGACGACGGGCTGCTCTTTTAATTACCAATATTTTGGCAGGAAATGATACCACTAAGCTGTCATGCATCTAGTTTTTGAACCCAATCTGGGCTATAGGCGGGTTTCCACCTCCAAATTATACAATTTAAGTGCGCGACAGCTTATTATTCTATTGTGATAAATGGTGAATAGAATGGGAAATAAAGACAAAATAATTCAAAATAGCTAGAACAGTAAAGCTTTGATCTCCAAAAAAACTCTTGCCTTGTTGGTTCTCACTTAATTCTCGGCCATGAAAATTTAAATTTCAGGAGGTAGGAGGAACCCACCCTTACTCATAATGGGATTAAAGCCAAAACGCTTTATACTGCACTTCGTGCCATTATACTAACGCGCTGGGTGTCTTAGTATAACTCTTTCTGTAAACCCAGAACTAAAGTTTTAATTGATACTCATAACCTCCTGCCCCTGCCTCTTAACTCCTGCCTTTTTGTAAAAAGGTTGTTGACTGAAATTTCATACAGAATGAGAATTATCTGCCACAGTATGGGAATACTTAAAAAAGAGGTTTCTCTACCCTAACCCAATTGCTTATGACTCACTCATCACCACAACGGCGTAGCACTGCGCTGACTACAAGAACTGAGTTTTCGCCTTTCGTTAATAAATTAGTAGCGTCTGGCTATGTCAATAATGAACAAATGAAGCAGGCTGTAATTGCCAGCCGCAAGTCCGGTAAACCACTGACAGAAGTATTAGAATCAATTACTGAGCGAAAATTATCACCTGAGTTTGTCACCGAATACAAAAAACAACATTTATTTGAACTCAAAATTTTATACGGCGTTGAGTCTCTTGATCCCGCAATCTACGAAATTGATCCAACAAACGTGGGGAATTTAATTCAAACCCTCATTCCTGTTGATATCTGTCGTCGGCATCAGTTAATCCCATTGTCAAGAAATGATAACCAAAGCCCACCTTATGTGTTGGTGGCTATGGTTGATCCAGATAATTTAGATGCTTATGATGATATTAATCGAATTTTGCGTTCCCAAGGCTTGTCTTTTCAACGCAGGGTAATTACCCAGAAAGATTATCAAGACATCATTAACAAATTTTTAAATGAACAAGCGGCACGCCAAAAGATATTAGACCAGCAAAAAAATTATGATGTCAAGGGTGATTTAGACAATCTAGGGACTCTGGACATAGATGAAAGTAGTGATAATGATGTTGATTTAGATAATGCTATGAAGGGTGCTGATCATGCACCAATCATTAAACTTGTGAATCGGATTTTGTTGAAGGCTTTAACTGAGGGTGTTTCGGATATTCACATTGAACCGCAGGAAGAATATTTACGGATTCGTTTCCGTAAGGATGGGATATTACGTGAGGCATTTGATAATATGCCGAAAAAAATTATCCCAGCGGTAACAGCCCGATTTAAAATTATTTCTAACCTGGACATTGCTGAAAGACGGTTACCTCAAGATGGCCGGATTCGCCGGATATTTGCCGGAAGAAAGGTGGATTTCCGGGTAAATACTCTACCTAGTCGCTATGGAGAAAAGGTTGTTTTACGGATTTTAGATAACACTGGAACTCAATTAGGTTTGGATAAGTTAATTACTGACCCAGAAACCTTAAATATTGTTAAGGATATGGTTAGTAAGCCATTCGGGTTGATTTTAGTGACGGGACCAACTGGTTCGGGTAAAACTACTTCGTTGTATTCGGCACTATCAGAAAAGAATGATCCGGGGATTAATATCAGTACAGTAGAAGATCCAATTGAGTATAGTTTACCGGGGATTACTCAAGTACAGGTAATTCGGGAAAAGGGGTTGGATTTCTCGACGGCCTTGCGGGCTTTCTTGCGTCAAGATCCAGATGTGTTGCTGGTGGGGGAAACACGGGATCGGGAAACTGCGAAAACGGCGATTGAGGCAGCATTAACCGGTCACTTGGTATTAACTACTTTACACACTAATGATGCGCCAGGAGCGATCGCTCGCTTGGGAGAAATGGGCATTGAACCTTTCATGATTTCCAGTTCTTTAATTGGTGTTTTAGCACAACGTCTAGTTCGTCGTGTCTGTTCTGAATGTCGTATAGCATACACTCCGACCATTAAAGAACTAGCTCGCTATGGTCTATCCGTTTCCCAAGAAGCTCAGGTAACTTTCTACAAAGCCAATACTATCCCACCAGAAGAAATAGCCAGCCATAAAAATCTTTGTCAAAAATGTGGTGGTGTTGGCTACAAGGGGCGTTGTGGGGTTTATGAAGTAATGCGGATTACTGAAGAATTACAAACTCTGATCAACAAGGAAGCACCTACAAAAAGGATTAAAGAAGTAGCTGTTGAAGAGGGGATGAAAACCTTACTAGCTTACAGTTTGGACTTAGTTCGTCAAGGAGCAACTACCTTAGAAGAAGTAGAGCGAGTAACACTTACAGATGACGGTTTAGAGGCTGAATTAAAAGCTAAACGCAAAAGTGGTCTGACTTGTCTGACTTGTAGTGGGGAATTACAACCAGAATGGTTAGATTGTCCTTACTGTATGACACCTCGCTTTACAGATTAGCTGCACATTTTGAATTGAGAGTTTTAAGTTTTTTATTGTTAATTAATTGGGAGCGAAATCAGACTATGGAAATGATGATTGAAGACTTGATGGAAGAACTAATTAATAGAGGTGGGTCAGACTTGCACCTATCCGCTGGATTGCCTCCCTATTTTCGGATTAGTGGACATCTGACACCTATTGGTGAACACATATTGACGGCTGATGAATGTCAAAGGCTAATTTTCAGTATGCTCAATAACACTCAGCGCAAAACTTTAGAGCAAACATGGGAATTAGATTGTTCTTACGGTGTTAAAGGATTAGCTAGGTTCCGGGTGAATGTCTATAAAGAACGTGGTGCTTATGCTGCTTGTTTACGAGCATTAAGTTCTAAAATTCCTAACTTTGAAAAATTAGGTTTGCTAGATATAGTCCGGGAAATGACGGAAAAACCTAGAGGACTAATTCTCGTCACAGGTCCAACTGGTTCTGGTAAGACTACTACCCTAGCGGCAATGATTGACTTAATTAACCGCACTAGGGCAGAACATATTTTAACAGTTGAAGACCCTGTGGAATTTGTTTATGAACCTATCAAAAGTCTAGTTCACCAACGCCAATTAGGAGAAGATACGAAGAGTTTTGCTAATGCTTTAAAAGCAGCTTTACGAGAAGATCCCGATATTATTCTGGTAGGAGAAATGCGGGACTTGGAAACCATTGCGTTGGCGATTTCCGCTGCAGAAACAGGCCACTTGGTACTTGGTACACTACATACAAGTTCTGCCGCACAAACCGTTGACCGGATTATTGACGTTTTTCCCTCAGAAAGACAAACTCAGGTGCGGGTGCAGTTGTCTAACTCCTTAGTCGCAGTTTTTAGTCAGACTTTAGTACCTAAGAAAAATGTCAAGTCAGGTGAATATGGGCGAGTAATGGCTCAAGAAATTATGATTATCACTCCCGCTATTTCTAACTTAATTCGGGAAGGAAAAACAGCACAAATTTACTCAGCTATTCAGACGGGTGGTAAGTTGGGAATGCAAACTCTAGAAAAAGTTTTAGCTGATTTGTACAAAGCTGGAATTATTTCTTTTGAAGCAGCAATATCTAAAACTTCTAAACCAGATGAAGTCCAGCGTCTAATTGGTGCAACAGCCCCAGCAGGAGCTAAATTACGTTAACAGGCAGGGGCAGGGGGAATATTTCTTCCCAATGACAACTGTACG